>NC_012115.1:442500-640000 GCF_000021725.1 Nautilia profundicola AmH | reverse complement strand
GTGAAATAACGTCACCAATGCTGTATCCAGTATCAGGAGTAGCAACAGCACTGATAGGAATACCAGCATATACTGCTTCTTCACCTCTATCGTCAGAAATTGTACATACAAAGTTTCTCGGTTTTCTGATTTTACCAGCTGCTAATGCTTTATTATAATCTTCCGGAATTGGAGGAACTGTTGGCTCTTCGATTTCTCCGATTACACCTTCACCTTTTAGTTGTTCATAAACTCCTCTTATTACATCTGGTAATTCGTTGAAGTTAGCAGGTACATGAATACCAGCTTCTTTCATTGCTCTGTTTTTAGCTTCTGCAGTTTCTTCATCAGCGTTTGCGCTTGCACCTGCATGTCCAAATTGTACACCACTTGAGAAATGTTTAGCAATTGTACCAATACACCAACCAATCACAGGTTTAGTGATTTTACCTTCTTTTATTGCTTCAATTACTTTATATTCTTCTCTACCACCTACTTCACCAAGAAGAATCATATATTTAACTTTAGGATTTTTTTCCATTCTAAGCATATGATCAAGGAAAACTGAACCTACGAATCTGTCACCACCGATTGCAACACCTTCAGCAATTCCGTCAGCATTTAGTGCAATAATGTTTGAAAGTTCATTAAATAAACCACCACTTCTTGTTACAAGACCGGCACTTCCAGCTCTGTGAAGTTTTGATTTAACGATGTTTTCTATTGTACCACCAATATTTGCTACTTTAAATGCTCCCGGAGCAATAGCACCAACTGTTGCAGGTCCGATGATAGTAACGCCTTTTTCTCTTGCAGTTTTATTCATTATTCTTGCATTTCTCTCAGGAATACCTTCAGCTGTAATCATAATTACTCTGAACTGATCCATTGCAAGAGCATCCATAGTTACATCATAAGCTGTTCTGAATGATGCAAAGTTTAATAGTACATCAGCATTCGGATGATTTTTCACTGCTTCTTCTGTACTTCTATAAATTGGAATCATTACTTCATCAGTTCCAAAAAAGAATTTTTCGAATTTGTTGCTGCTGGTAGGAGCAACGATTGCCGCTACTGACGGTTTTTCTCTTTGAATAATATAATCATAATCAAGCATTCTTTGGATAGCAGATTTGTTGTTATTCCAAAATATTGCTTGTGTATCCCTTGTAAATAATTCGTTAGCCATTAGTTCGCTCCTTTTTTATCTTCTTCAAGTGCCATTCTTACGATATCAGTAATGTGAGTTTCTGGTCCGTAAACTTCAATAGGAAGTCCAAGTCTTTCAGCTGCCGCTTTAATATCTTTTAAACCTTTTTCGTAGTTTGGTCCACCTCTTCTTACGTAAATTCTTGTTCCAACATCTTTCATTTTATCAGCATATTTTTCAAATGCTTGGATAATACCTGTAAATGTTTTTGCTACGTCTGTAAAGTTTGCAATCGCACCACCAATGATTAAGATTTTATCTCTACCTTTTGGGTCTTTTTCTCTTGTCATTAAATCAAGTACTGTTTCAGTATAGAATCTTGTTTCATCAGTAGTCGGACCACCAGAATATTCTCCATAGTTTGCTAAATCTTCAACTCCACCAGCCATATCAGCAATAGTATCAGCATAAACAACTGAAGCACCACCACCGGCTACAAGTGTCCAGATTCTACCTTTAGGGTTAAGAATTGTAAGTTTAAGTGAAGCACCACTTTTTGCATCTGCTTCTGCAATAGCTTTTTCTTCAGGTGATTTTTCAGGCATTCCGAATGGTGTTGGGAATTCGATATCACCCCATTTGTCTTTCATCATAAATCCGGCAGTATCGTCTAATCTTGCAACAAGGTCAAGTAGATAAACATTGTTTCCTACGATAACTACAGGGTTAATTTCAAGATATGCAAAGTTTAGATCTCTAAAGAATTTGTAGAAATTAATTGCAAAGTTTGCATATACGTCTTTTTTGTCAGCAGGAATGTCTGCAGGGATATTTTCTTTTACAAGTTTTTCGATTTCTTCGTCACTTGCATCGATAGGAATTTTTACTTCAGTAACTTTATCCCAGTTTTCTTCAACTTCCATACCACCATGAGCTGAAAGGTATAATACATCGTTTACTTCATCGAAAGTTGTAGCCGCAATGTAATACTCTTCATCTTCACTATGAGGTGTGAAAGGCTCTACGATAAAGTGAGTCAGCTCACCGCTTTGTCCGCTAAGAAGTGTTACTTTACCGCTTCTTTTTTCATCAATCCATTTAGCCGCATCTTCTAAAGTAACATCTCCAGGTTTGTTAACTTTAAATAAAACTAAGTTGTTTTTACCTCTTTTACCAAACAGCATATCTGGCTTAGCAACTAAAGGTTTTTCATTTAACCACTCATATCCTGGTTCTTTTGCTTTTGCTCTTAACTCATCTCCACTTGTAACAAGAACACTTTCAAACGGATAGTTAAGTCCGCTAAAATATTTATCCCAATTTTGGGCAAAAAGTTTTTTTCCGTCATATTCACGAATCGGTTTTTGAGCCATTAATTCTCCTTGAATTTTTATTTTAGAAATTGTATCATTAATAAGTTAACTTATAACATCATTTTATAAATTGAAAAAAATTTTTTTATAGGGTGTTAAGTTTTGAAACATCAATTTCTAAAAATTTTCTGTTTTTGTGAAAAATTGAAACTTTATTTTCTCTTTTTTTGTATTTTATTTTAAATACATTACCTTTTTTTACACCATAAAACTCTAAAGCTTTTAATAAACGTTTATTATCAGTTGTAATATAATCAATGTTTCTTTTTTTCAATTCGCTAACTAACGGTTTAATAAAATAATAACTGCTACTCAGATTCCTTGCAGGAGTGTACCTATTTAAAAACAATGCCGTATCAAACATCAAAAGAGTAAATAAAAGAAAAACAAACATTATTTTATATGTTTTTCTAAATTGAGGTAATCTAACTCTATATGAATTGAGATAATATTTAACCATGTATACAATATAAATTAATGTATACGGCGCATAATCATCAATTTTAATCCTTTGTCTAAACGATAAAATAATTGAAATAATAAATGTAAAAAAAGCTATAAAAAACACAATATCTCTTTTTTTATCAAAAAAGCCTTTATAGATTGAAAAAAGAAAAAATATAAAAACAAACGGTGAAAAAATCAAAAAATATGTCCCGAAAAGATCTAAAAAATGGCCTTTTGGTTTTCCACCTATATCATAGTTAAAATAGTTCGCGTTTATTGCTAAAAACAGTAAAGAAAGCACCAGAAGCAAATTATCTTTTTTATATATAGAATAAAATATTAATGCAAAATATAAAGATATAAAACTATAATCTAAAAATACTAATATACCAAGCAAAATGTAAGACAATAATTTATTTGTTTTATATAAATACACAAATAATAATGTCAAAAAAATAATATAAACGGATTTATTGATAATTAAAGAAGAAATAATCATTCCCGGAATTAACATAAAAATTAAAAAAGCAAAAAATCTGTCCTTTTCCTTTTTTAAATAAAACTCTGTTATTTTATAAAAAAGCAAAACACTAAAAAAACCTGTAATTATTCCCGGCAATCGTAAGGCTAAATCATTTTTACCAAAAATAGAAAAAGAAAAATTTAAAATATTGCTAAGTAAAGGGAAATGATCTATACTTCTAACATCCACAATCGAAAATGAAAGAAAATTAACTCCATACCATAATAAAAATAAATAAAAAACCGTTGATATAAATAAAACTTTTTTCATAATTTCAGGAAATTATCTATAATATCTTTCCCATATTCACTCATAATAGATTCAGGATGAAACTGTACACCGTATATAGGTTTGTCTTTAACTCTAAGAGACATTATTTCATTATCGTCCAATGAATAAGAAGTAGGAATAATACATTCAGGTAAATTTTTAGGATTCGCTACAAGAGAATGATATCTTGTAACTCTAAATTTATTAGGCAACTCTTTAAAAATATCGTCTTTGATTGTAATCTGAATATCAGATGTTTTTCCATGCATAAGATTTTTTGCTCTAATAATTTCTCCTCCGAAAGCATACGCTATTGATTGGTGTCCTAAACAAACACCCAAAATAGGTTTTTGAATATTTTTAATAACCTCTACACTTACGCCAGCTTCTTTGGGCGTGGAAGGACCAGGAGAAATAATTATTTTTTCAGGATTTAACTTTTTAATCTCTTCTACACTCATTTCGTCATTTCTTATAACTTTTAAATTAGCTCCGAGTTCCAGGCAATATTGGACTATATTGTATGTAAAACTGTCATAATTATCTATCATTAATACCATTAAATGCCTTTTTGTTGTAATTTTATCATTAAATTTCTTTTTTTAAAAACTCTTCTAAATTCAATAAATCATTTCTGAATTTTTCTTCTGCGGATTCAAAAAGATCAATCAGTTTTTTCCCATATTCAGTCACTCTTGTACCTCCTCCACCTTTTCCACCACTCATTTTTTCGACAACTTGATCTTTTGCCAACTTGTTAATAATATCAACAGCATCCCATGCAGCTTTATAACTCATTTTCATCTCTTTAGCCGCTCTTGAAATCGAACCGTATTTATCTATTTTTTTTAATAACTCTATTCTCCCTTTACCCAAAAAACTTTTACCATCTTTTTCAATCCAAAAATTACCCTTAATTTTCATTATATTCCTATTTTTTTGTTTTTATTATATCATTTCGTAATAAATTGGCAAAGGACAAAAATGTTAAAAGAAAAACTAAAAGACAAATATATCACATTAGAAACCACACCTCCAAAATTACCTACAGTTGATTTAATGATAGAAAAAATAGAAAAAAGTGAGGCTTACAAATATATCGACGGATTTTCTACAACTGATTGTCCATTAAGTAAATTAAAATATAATTCAATTATTGCTGCATATAAATTACAAGAAAAATTCAAAAAACCTGTCATTGCCACCATGAGTATGCGAGACAGAAACAAAATAGCGCTTCAAAGTGATTTATTGGGTGCAAATGATTTAGGTGTTACACATATCTTAGCATTGACGGGAGATCCCGCCAATATGTCCGACCAACCTAAAGCCAAAGCTGTTGTAGAAGGAAGTAGCATATTACTTTTAGAAATCATCAGAGCCTTTAATAACGGGATGGATTATGCTGGAAAAGAGTTCAAAATTAAACCCAAGCCAATTACACCTTTTGCCGTTAGTAATTCTTATGCCAAAAATTTTTCTTCAATTGAAAGAAGAATATTTAAAAAAGTTCAAAATTACGCAGTTGGAATTATTACCCAACCAGTATATGATATAAATATTGTAGAAAAACTGTTAGAAATCAAAGAAAAGGTTATTTCAGAATTTAATGATGAAAGAAAAGAAGCTGAAATTATTTTAGGATTTTTCCCGATTACCAAATTAAAAACCGCTCAGTTCCTACATGCGCACGTTCCGGGAATTTATGTACCTGAAGAATGGATTGAAAAACTAATAAAAGCACATAAAATAAGTGAAGATGAAGAATATAAAGTCGGAATGGAACTTAGTCGTAATTTATTCCAACAATTATTAAAAAAACACCCTAAAATACATATAATGACTGCAAATAGATTCGAAATAGTTAAAGAATTTTTTTAAAAATTATGTGTATAATTTATCAAATATGTTGTTGAAGAAGCTTCGTAACCTTTAGTTTCTTCAAACGTATTAATTTCTATTCCACCAGTTATATAATCATTATTTTTTAATTTTTTACTTACACTTAACGAATATGCGGATTTATACTCGTCACCTAAGTTATAAACAACAAAACCATCTTCTGCTACTTTATAAGCACTTTTACCTAAACTTAATTTTAAAGTAGTAGTCCACGGTCCTTTAAAATTTTGAAATTTCACATCAACGTTTACATAATTATCTTTAGGTGCTGCATCAGAGTTACTTAATTTTATAAAATTTATTTTCCCTTGCAAATAAAAAGACCCGATATTTGAATAGTAATTTCCAAAGTTAAATCCATAAGAAGGGGAAATTTGATATACGTTTAAATGCTGATAATCAGAATAGTAAAAATCAACTTTTGTATTAAATTTTAAATATTCATAATAAGTTAGTCCTCCGAATATGACAAAATCATATGTATTGTTGTACTTAGTAGTGGTTGTTGTAGTAGACGGTGTCATCATATTACCCGGAATATATCTTGTAATAGTTTCAGGATTACTTGCAAATATATTATGAATTCCTGCTCTGTAAATATAATTATTATTTTTAAAATAATTTAAAATAATCGTTAAATCTGTTTGTTTATATGTAGGAGAGTTTTTATAATTTAAAGTCATATATTCTGCATCGATTTCAATCTTATACGGTGTTTTAAAATTTGATAAATATAATCCATAAACATTCGCATTATCTTTACTTGTATCTTTACTATAATCGATAAAACTTATATATGGCGTTATGGTTGTCGCACCAATAAAGGAAAAGATTATACTACTTAGCATAATTTTTTTCATTATCACTCCTTAAGTTTATAACCTAAATTTTTTTGATTTTCTATATTAATCCCCAGCTTTCTTAGATGCGATATCAATACTTTTATGGATGCTTCACTTTCAATACTATCACATTCCATTAAAATATCTTCTTTTGAAAGATATGTGTTTTTATTCTTAATTAAAGTTTTAAGCAATTCATTTTCAGCACTACTGAGTTTTACCGGTTTAGAATCAATATATAGTTCATTGGTGTTAAAATTATATAAAATATTATCTTTTTTGTATACGGTTGACTTAGATTTTAATAATTTTTTTTGCAAATATTGAAGCCTTAAAAGCAATTTGTCATATTCATGCATCAAATAACAAAAATCACCCACTTCAAGGGCTTTTTTGTATATATATGTATCACAATAAGCTGTTGTAAAAATAATACTGCTTTTAATATAATCTTTTATATTTACAAATTGCGAAAAAAATTCAAAAGATATAATTAAAACATCATATTTTTTATTTAAAATTTTATCGTAAAAATCATCTTCATCTGTTGCATAAACAACATCAAATTTATCTATTTTTAAATCATAATCAATAAAACAAAGAATCCTCATTTATTTAAATACTCTTTTGCAATTATATTATTCGGATCTAAAATCAGGACATCTTCAAAAATTTTTTTAGCTTTCGTTTTATCACTTACGTAATAAATTTTTCCAAGCTGTACCAAAAAAATTACACTTGTTGGATAAAGACTTAACATTTTGTTAGTTAAACTAAGTGCTGTTTTATATTCTTTTTTTGCAATTAAACACACTATTTCATAATAATTCCCATAATAATTATAATAATCTATTTTTAAAATCACATCTCCGACTTTCAATGCATTGTCATAATCACCAGCCGCTAAATATGTTCTCATAATTCCGAGTTTCGCTTCAATCGAATAAGGAGCAACCAATGACGCTTTTTTATAATGGTCAAGAGCATTTTGATATTTTTTACTCAAATAAAATAGCCATCCAAGCCTCAAATTTAACGTATACCCGTTTGGGTATTTATTATAAACAGGAATTAAGACTTTAATAGCATCTTTATAATCACCCATTTTTTCATAATTATATGATTCATAATAAGCTTTTTTAATATCCAATCCAAATAAAGACAGTGTAATGCTAATTATTAGTATCAGTTTTTTCATAAATTCTCCTTAATTCCATATTATTTTTCAATTTTATTTTATCAAATCCTTTTTCATAAAAAGAAAATCCAACTTCACCAAATTCGGAAACTATATTAAGCATATTCTTTTTATATACACTTTTTTTTGCAAATAATTTAGGATTAAAAGGTAATACGGTTTCAATTATAACTCTTTTAAATAAACCGTATATAAACTGAGGCGGTAAAATGTCTTCATATTCCACTTCCTTATTTACCAAAGGAATTTTTGGAGCAACATTAAATAACCGTTTTAAGACACTATCTTTACCTTCATATTCATAAAAGTAAAAAAGTTTCTCATCAGTATAAAAATATAGTTTATTTTCACCATCAAAAAAATAAAACTCTCCTTTATCGTTCATTTTAACAGAAAATTCAACTGTTCCGATCCTATTTTTATTGTCTAATATTTCATATTTAAATTTATCATCTAAAATAAAAGTCAGTCTTAATTTCATAGATTTATCAACTGTTGTAGATTCAATTGTTTCATCTTTTTTAGGCAAATCATAAAAATATAATTTGTTGTTTTTAATATAATCTATGAATTTAAAAGGCAGCGTTTCACTTCCAAGCACACCGTATTTTTGTACCTGTATGTGAATATGGGGTTGCGGAGAATACCCACTATTTCCACACTTTCCTATAATATCCCCGATTTTTACATAATCCCCGACTTTTACCGTAATTGAGTTTTGCATAAGATGTGATATTTCCACATAATATCCGTAATCACTTTTTATAATAATATAATTCCCCCAGTTATTTGTTCTATCCACATTTCCTATAAAATTATCTTGTAAATCATCCCTTAATGCAATGATATAACCATTAACAGGAGCCGTCACAGGTTTACCAAACGCATAGTAATCTTCGAGAAAAACACCGTCGTTTTCATATGTTTTTCCATTTTTTTTGATTACAAAATCATATGCATATTTCCATTTACCTTTGTGTGTCCACTCATCGTCGAATGCTTGGTACACACACCATTCACCTGTAAAAGGTAAATTGATTTTTATATCGTTTCCTCCAAATCTATAGTAATTACTCAAAAAGGAAATCAAAGATTTTTCAGGTGTTCCTTTAATATTGTAATTGAAATAAACATAACCCATACTATACAAAATCATGATAAACAAAAGTGTAGTAAAATTAAACGGTAAAGTATACACAGGAAGTGCATATATATTAAAAAACACTTCCATTGCATCAATAAGTACAATTGATAAAAACACGGCTAAAACTGCTAAAAAAAAGTTTTTTATGTTCGGTATTAAAAAAACTCCTCCTAAAGCCATTGCAATTAGAATATAATTAAAGTTATAAGGTGAATTTAATGCCTGAGGAAAAGGTACAAAAAACGAATGAAACCATACTCCTAACCAAAAACCTATAAAAGCCAATAAAAATAATATTCTCGAATAAAATAAAATTATTAATACTATAATCAACCCTGCAAACGTATAAGGTAAGAAAAAAATTGTTCCCATAGATTTAAAAAAAGCTTCAAAAGGTAAATGTATATCAAATAATGCTCTGCGATATAAAATATTACTTAAAAGCCCGGTATATTTTAAACTCGCCAAATAAAAAATCATACTTACAAATGCGAAAGGTAACGAAAGTAAAGGCAAAGAGTATTTAATAAATACTTTATTAATACTAAAAGATACTAAAAAAGTTAATATTGACAACATTATAGTCAATAATATCGTTATAAACGTAACATCAAAAAAATATCCGACTCCCATACCAACAAGTAATGAGTTATACAAATAAAAACCGTATTTTAAGTACTCATCCCTTACATTGATAAATTCAGCAAATAATACTGTTGCAATAATTCCTACCAGCCCTAAGAATCCTACACTTGGTAATAAAAAAGAAAGTAAAAATAAAGCAACCCCCGCTTTTACATCTCTTAAAAAAAGTATAGAAATATAAGGTTTAAAAACAAACTTTAACTTATGCAATATTAACCTTTTAGATAATCAGGTATTATTTCTTTTTCTACAATATAATTTAAATCGTCCGCTTCTTTTATAAGATGCGTATTTGAATTTTTATCAATCAGAATAATTCTCGGCCTGTATCTAATAAACTGCATTGACTGTGTTACATTATACGCACCTACAGGCCAAATACTAAGAACACTTCCTCTTTTTAAAGGTGGAAGCATTATGTTTTCTGAAATCACATCAATATTCATACAAAGTGGTCCGTTTATTTGAGACGGTTCATTTAATCCTTCATATCTTTTGTCTAATGCAATTTCAAAATTGTACCAGAATGCCGTATATAAAAGATTTACACCTGCATCAACAATATAACTTTTTTTACCGTCAGGCATTCTTTTAGCTGCAAACACCGTTGTTAGTAGAAATCCGGCTTCGTCAATTAAAGCCCTTCCCGTTTCAAGATAAAGTTTCGGAAGTTTTCCTTTATTAGTTTCAAAAATAGCATTTGTAATAGCTTCTGCATACTCATCAGCACTCGGTACTATAACTTCAGGTGCCTGATAAACTCCTTTTAGTCTGTTTTTGGAAGCAAATCCTCCGCCAACATCGATATATTCAATTTCATAACCAAAATCTTTCTCAATTTTATTTTTAAGTTCTATTAATTTTTTCGTTTCGTTAGCATATGCATTTGCACTAAGCATAAATGTTCCGATATGTGAATGAAGACCTGTAAGATATAATTTTTTACCTTCATATATTCTTTTAACGGCATCATACGCTTCACCGTTATCAATATTAAATCCGAATCTACTCCATTGAGGATACACTCCCGTATCCATATTACATCTGATTGCTACAGGAATCTCAATACCAAGCTCTTCTGCAATTTCTTCAAGGTCATTAATCTCATACCAGTGGTCAATGTGAATTTTAGCGCCTTCCTCTACAGCTTTTTTAAGAGCATCTTTTGGTTTATAAGGTCCATTGAATATGATGTTTTTACCTTCTATTCCAAGTCTTCTTGCTTTTTCGTATTCAAATTCACTTACAACTTCAGCTTTACTTCCTAATTTATGATATATTTTACAAATCGCATCCAAATAATTTGTCTTATAACTCCACCAAAATTCCACCTCCGGATATCTACTTGTAAACGCATTTTTAAATTCATGATATTTCTCTTCAATAATTCTCTCACTGAAAACAAAAAGAGGTGAACCGTATTTATTTACTAAATCATGTACACTAACTCCGTCTATTTCACTTCTTACTTTTTGTGTCTTAAGAGGACTACCGTATTTGCTTGCCATTGCGAAATCAACTCTGTTTATTGTAGGTTTTTCATACATATTCACTCCTTAATTTATATCTCTTTTTTTGAAATAAGAGCTGAAAATTTATTAAAATCAGCCATTGTTTCTTCTACATATCTAACATACATTTTTTCAACAGGATAATCAAAATTTTCACTAACTTTTTTACCGTTTACTAAATCAATCATAATTTTTGGTATATTAATTCCAAGCATTGTCGCAAAATAAACCCATGCAGGAAATCTTGGATTTATTTCTATCAAATAAATATCTTTTCCATTACTCATTGCTTCAAATTCAAATGCACCTCTCCATCCCACATTTTCCACAAATTTTTTACTTGCATTAAAAAGCGCATCGTTTTTTATGCTTATCGCACTCCAAACCTTACCAAGCTCGGTAGTAGTAAGTTTTTTTATTCCAACACCGGCAATAAGTTTTTCACCGTTACCTATACCAACAAAATTTATTTCATTACCTTCAATAACTTCTTGCACAAGTAAAGGAAAACCCCATTCATTTGAAATTTTGTAATAAAATTCAATTGCTTCATCAAGATTATAAGCTTTATATGCTTTATAATAATTTCCTTTTACCATAACCGGAAAACCGAGTTCTTTAGTTGCTTTAATCAAATCATCAAGTGAAACAACTTCTATGGTTTTTGGATGTTTGACGCCAAGTTTTTTACTAAATTCAGGCAGTTTACTTTTATCCCTCATTTCAAAACATTCAAGGCTTGGCAAATATGTTTTAATTCCGAGTTTTTCAATTTCTTTTTGATATTTTATATATAAAGGAAGTTCCGCATCTAAATTCGGAATAGCCATATCAATATTTGATTTGTGTTTTATATCGGTGATTCTTTTTTTAAACTCTTCATATCCTAAACTCGGATACGGCATAAGATACACTTTCTCAAATACTCCTTGATAAATACCAGGTTCATTCGGATCGTAACTCAGTCCTATTAATGAATGCTCGTCCATTAAACTCTTTGCAACAGGTATACCCGGAGCCGGATTATCGGTATTGTTAAGACCGCTAATTGCTATTTTCATTGAATAAGTCCGTAAACTTTAAGTTTTTGAAAAAAATCTTCCACATCAATATATACATCTCTCCAATTGGCTCCGGTTTCATCGGTTATAATTTTCACTATTTCATCTTTTGTTTTTCCTTGTTTAAGTAAATCAATAATTTCTCTTGCCGTTTTATTAAGCTGATAAGAAGTACCTAATGAAGGAATAAACGCCATATTGTTTTCATCAATAATCATTTCATTTAAAAGCATCTGCTGCTCCTTAATAATTTTTATAATAATAGTATAACAAAGTTAATAAAATGTAAACGAGGAGAAAAAAAGAAGAAAATTAATTTTTTTGAGCTTTTTGCCAGAAATAAATCAATGCCCAAATAGCAAAGCCTATTGCATACGATACATATTCGTTAGGCAGTTTTAAATATTCCACCATCAAATTCGGTAACATAAATAAAGGAACCGCCGCCAAGAAAAGCAGTCTTTGAATGATATTCGTATGTTTAATAAAATACCCTTGTGTTGCAGAAGAGAAACTAAACATTCCAAGCATAGCAGTTACAAATATAAGTGCAATTTTAAAAGGATCGCTTATAAAAGTAAACTCATTATAATCCCATTCGTTTACACCGCTTATTAATAGCATTTCCATATTGAAAAAGAACATAAAAGGTAAGATAGCCGTTCTAATATCATACGCAAATCCCTGAAGCCCCGTTTTAATTGGATCAGATTTTGCAATACCCGCTGCAGCATAAGCCGCAATACCTACTGGAGGTGTATCATCCGCTAAGATACCGAAATAAAACACAAACAGATGCGCAGCAATCGCCGGAATTAAAAATCCGTTATCTTGTGCAAGTTGAAGCATAACAGGTGCAGTTAAAGAAGCCACAACGATATAGTTAGCCGTTGTAGGAAGCCCCATTCCGAGTATTAATGATATAAACGCTGTTAATAGCAATACTATTAAAATATTTCCGTTTGAAAGTGTATCAATCACATCAAGTAGCACCTGTCCTATTCCCGTAAGTGTAATACTTCCTACAACTATACCCGCAAGAGCTGTTGCTAACGCAATAGGAACCATATTTCTCGCACCCATTACCATACCATGGAAAATATCTATAAACCCTTGTATAAAATCTTCTTTTATCAGTTTTCTTTTAGCAATAAAAAGTGCGTAAAAAGGATACTGTATAACCATAATAACCATAAGTAGCCAAATCGCGCTAAACGCCGCCATCTGTGCAGACTGTCTAAGTACAATCAGTACATACATTAAATAAATTACAGGAATCAAATAATGAAGTCCACTGATAAACGTCTTAAGTTTCGGAGGCAGGTTTTTAGGATCTTCGCCTTTGAGTCCGAGTTTTTTACTCTCAAGATGTACGATATATAAAAGTCCCAAATAACTAACTATTGCAGGAATTGCTGCAGCTATAATAACATCGGTATATGCAAGACCTAAAAATTCTGCAATAATAAATGCAGCCGCACCCATTACAGGAGGCATTAACTGTCCGTTTGTTGAAGCCGCAACTTCAACAGCAGCCGCTTTTTCCGCAGGAAATCCAGCTTTTTTCATAAGAGGAATTGTAAACACACCTGTAGTTACAACGTTTGCTGTTGAACTTCCGCTTATGATACCTGTTAGTCCACTTGCAACTACACTCGCTTTTGCGGGACCACCAGAATATTTACCAAGCATGGCGTAAGCAAGTTTTATAAAATACTCCCCTGCTCCAGCTCTTTCAAGAAGTGCTCCAAAAAGTACAAATAAGAATACAAACCCAGCCGAAACTCCTAAAGGTACACCGTAAATACCTTCAGTCGTCAGATACATCTGAGCCATAATCTTCTCAATAGAAGCCCCTTTATGGGAAATAAGTTCAGGAAGATACTGTCCGAATTTATCATAAAGTAAAAACACGATTGCCACAATACTAAGGGCAATTCCGATTACCCTTCTTCCGGCTTCAAGAAGAATAATCATAAACACCACACCGATTGCAATATCTCTAAAGAGATAATCTCCTGGACGGTTTGAAAGTCCAACATAATCTATTGCAATATATGCAGCACCAAGACCACCTACAATAGCAAGTATCCAGTCCCACCACTGTATATTTTTAAGAAATTTAGGTTTTTTGGCAACAGGATATATTAAAAACGCAAGCACAATTGCAAATGCCAGGTGTATACTTCTTACAATTGTAGAGTTAACCGGAAAATAACTTACATAAAGCTGGTAAATCGACCAGCTGAATGCAATAAGAGCTATTAACCAATATAGAGGTCCGCTTTTAAAATTTCTCTGCCCTTCTAACTCGGTTAATATCTCTTCTTCTAAATTTTTATCCACTTTGCCTTCAATGGCTTCTTTCTCAATTTCATCAATTTCTTTTTCAAGATCGATATTATTTTCAAGAGTCTCTGTTTTCGACATTGTTCTCCTTTATTCTAATTGTTTTTTTAATAAAAATCCCAAAAAGGGAAGAAGAATTATAGAAGTCCTGCTTCTTTGAATGCTTTAACAGCACCTGGATGCATAATTTTATGATCAAACCCTTTTAGAAGGTCTTTTTTTGTTAAGTTTTTATATGCAGGGTGCATTTTTTTGAATTTATCGAAGTTATCAAGAATTGCTTTTGTTAGGTAATAAACAGTTTTATTATCCATTTTGTCGCTTGTTACTAAAATAGCTTTAACACCATAAGTTTTTGTATCGTGATTTACACCTTTATACATACCTGCAGGAATTACTCCCCAAGCATAGTAAGGTTTTTCTGCAACAAGTTTTTGAGCAGCCGGAACGTTCCCTAATGAAATTAAATCAATTTCAGTAGAGTTTGCAGCATCTTTAATGTTTGCAGTCGGATGTCCAACCATATAGAAGTATCCATCGATTTTTTTATCTTTAAGAGCGTTTGGACATTCAGCCGCTTTTAACTGTTCAACTTTTAAATCTTTAAGATTAATTTTTTTGCACGCACCGAAAAGTGTTTTAACAGCAGCTTCGTTACCGCTTCCAGGGTTTCCGATATTGATTCTGTGACCTTTTAGATCAAAGAAGTTTTTAATTCCGCTGTCTTTTCTTACTACCAGTGTAAGAAGTTCAGGGTGAATTGACATTACAACTCTTTCACCTTTGAAAGGCTTTCCTTTAAATTTACCTTCACCGTTATATGCCTGATAAACTACGTCTGATTGAGCGATACCGAAATCAAGCTCACCTTTTTTAATTGCGTTAATGTTATATACACTACCGCCTGTACTCTCAACAGTACATTTTACACCTGTAGTTTTTTTCATTTTATTCATAATTCTACAGATTGCCCCACCAGTCGGATAATAAACACCAGTTACCCCACCGGTACCGATTGTTATATATTGATACGCTAATGCGCTTGTCGCAAGTACTGCCGCACTTACCATTCCTGCTAAGAATTTCTTCATTTAAGCTCCTTTTATTTTAATTTTTTTCCAAAATCTATTTATTATACCAAAAATTACGCTAATTTTAAGCTTATATTAAGAAATTATTAAAAGTTATGGGAGAAAAAAGAAAAAGTTATGATTATTGATGGTAATTCGGAGCTTCTTTTGTGATAGTAACATCATGAACGTGAGATTCTTTAAGTCCCGCGCTTGTAATTTCTACAAACTCTGCATTTTCCCAGAATGTTGGAATATCTTTCGCACCACAGTATCCCATAGAAGCTCTAAGTCCACCGATTAATTGATGCACCACATCTCTGATTCTTCCTCTGTACGGAACCATACCTTCAATTCCTTCAGGAACCAGTTTATCCGCCGCAGTTCCTTCTTGGAAATATCTGTCGTTACTTCCTTTTTGCATTGCGCCTATACTTCCCATACCTCTATATGCTTTATACTGTCTACCCTGATACATGATAGTTTCACCAGGTGATTCTTCAGTACCTGCTAAAAGGCTTCCTATCATTACACTGCTTGCTCCAACAGCCAATGCTTTTGCAATATCACCAGAATATTTAATTCCACCGTCCGCAATAATAGGAACACCGTGTTTAGCACCTTCTCTTGCACACTCGTCAATTGCACTGATTTGAGGAACACCTACACCCGCTACAATTCTTGTAGTACAGATACTTCCAGGACCGATTCCTACTTTAACAGCATCAGCACCCGCTTCAATCAATGCTCTTGTAGCTTCCGCAGTTGCAACGTTTCCACCTACTACATCTACGTCAAATCTTTCTTTAATAGCTTTTACAACATCCAAAATTCCCTGTGAATGTCCATGAGCAGAGTCTACAACAATTACGTCAACCCCGGCACCCACAAGCGCAGCAGCTCTTTCTACTCCGTTTCCGACTCCTACAGCCGCAGCTACTCTTAGTCTTCCGAATTTGTCTTTATTGGCATTTGGATAAGTTTTTTTCTTTTGAATATCTTTGATAGTAATTAAACCTTTTAAATATCCATTATCGTCAATTATAGGCAGTTTTTCAATTTTATGCTGATGAAGTATATCTTCTGCTTCTTCTAAAGAAATTCCTTCTTTTGCAGTAATTAATGGCATTGGAGTCATTAGATCTTTTACGAATCTTGTAGTGTTTTTTTCAAATCTAAGGTCTCTATTTGTAAGAATACCTACAAGTTTACCGTCTCTGTCAACTACAGGAACACCTGAAATTCTGTATGTCGCCATAATATCAAGAGCTTTTGCGATAGTATCGTCAGGGAAAACTTTGACAGGATCTATAATAATACCGCTCTCACTCTTTTTAACTTTTTCAACTTCTTTTGCCTGTGTTTCAATATCCATATTTTTATGAATTACACCGATTCCACCGAGTCTTGCAATTGCGATAGCCGCCCTTGCTTCAGTAACAGTATCCATAGCGGCTGAAACCAAAGGGATATTTAATGTTACGTTTCTTGTAAATCTTGTAGTTAAATCAACATCCTTAGGTAAAACGTTAGAGTATTTAGGTACTAATAAAACGTCTTCAAAAGTCAGTGCTTTGTATTTTATTCTCATTTGCTTTCCTTTACTAAATTTTCAACTATTTTCGCTCCGTCAAACAGTGTCTGCTCGTCAAAATGTTTAGCTATAAGCTGAAGTCCAATTGGCATATTGTTTTTATCTTTTCCAACAGGAAGTGAAATAGCAGGAACTCCCGCAAGGTTTACGCTAATTGTATATATGTCGCTCAGATACATCTCAAGCGGGTCTTTTTTGCTTCCGAATTCAAATGCGGTAGAAGGTGTTACAGGTGTTAGCACCAAATCGGCTTCGGCAAAAAGTTTATCAAATTCGTTTTTAATTAAATGTCTTACTTTTTGTGCTTTTAAATAATATGCATCGTAATATCCGCTTGAAAGTACGAACGTTCCCAGCATAATTCTTCTTTTTACTTCATCTCCGAACTGAGCTCTTGTTAATTTGTATGTTTCTTTCAGATCTTTTCCTTCGATTCTGTTTCCGTATCTCATACCGTCGAATCTCGCAAGGTTTGAGCTCGCTTCCGCAGTAGCAACCACGTAATAAGTCGCAACATCGTATTTAGAATTCATAAGAGTTTTATGAATAATAGTATGTCCTTCTTTTTCAAGCTCGGCTATAATATCGTTTAGTCTGTTTTTAATATCCTCATCCGCCTCATCGATATAGTTGTCGATTACGGCAATTTTAAGTTTTCTGTTTTCGTTGATTTCTATTTTTTTATTCTCAACCGGTGCGGAAGTTGAATCTTTCGGATCATGCCCCGCTAAAATATTATATAAAATAGCCGCATCTTCCACATTTTGTGTAATCGGACCGATTTGATCAAGTGAGCTCGAGAACGCTACAAGCCCAAGTCTGCTCACTCTTCCGTACGTAGGTTTCATTCCTACAACACCGCAGAAAGCCGCAGGCTGTCTGATAGATCCACCCGTATCACTTCCAAGTGCAGCAACGGCAAGCCCGGCACCTACCACAGCGGCACTACCACCGCTGCTTCCCCCCGGAACCCTGTTTGCATCATGAGGATTTAATGTTTTACCATAGTAGCTTGTCTCAGTAGAACTTCCCATTGCAAACTCATCCATGTTACATCTACCAAACGGACTTAGTCCCGCTTCAAGCATTTTATCAATTACGGTCGCATTGTAAGGGCTTACATATCCCTGAAGGATTTTAGAAGAACATGTAACTTCCCATCCTTTTACATTGATGTTGTCTTTAATTGCGATAGGAACACCGTCACCCATATCGCTTAGATCTTTTCCTAAGAACTGCTCGACATATCCACCAAGTTCTTTGTTTTCTTTTGCTTTTTTATTAATTTCAGCCTTTAGATCTTTTAGCTCTTCTTTTGATAATTTCAGTGCTTCTTTAAGTGTTATCATTAAAAATCTCCTTTTATACTTTTAAGCCATCTGTATACTGCGTAACTTACGCCTATTATAACTATAATATTTAAAAAAATAAACCAAAGCGAAACGGGTTTATCCATTAATCGCCTTTTCGCATCTTTCACATAACGCACCCTCTTCTTCAGCCAAGTATCTCCAGCATCTCGGACACTTGTGAAGAGGTGAACGTTTGATTTTAACTACAAACTGTTCATCACTTATATGAAATTCGTCAAGAGTTTCGCCTTCAATATTATCGCTTATTAAACTTACAACAAAAAAGTCGGCCATTTCGTCAACTAATAATTTATCATAATTCGTCTCTATAGCAAGTTCGAGTGTATCTTTTATAACTTTTTCTTTTTTAAGTCTGTCTACGATTTCAAAAAATCTTCTTCTGATTTCCAAAATCTCTTCGTCAATAGGATTTTCCACGGCGGTAAGTGGCGTATAAACAAAATCAAACACGTCTTTTGCGTCTTCTTTTATAACTTTTGGAGCATGTTCAACCGCTTCGTCCATTGTATATGTAAGGACCGGCGCAAGCAGTGAAATAAGCTCTTTCACAATCACAGCCATTGTGCTTTGAGAATTTCTTCTTTTTTCAGAGTTTAACGGTTCACAGTATAGTCTGTCTTTACAAACGTCCATATAAATCGCACTAAGCTCGGTAACTATGAAGTTGTTTAAAATATTAAACGCTTTAGAAAAGTCGTATTTACCGAAAAGTGCAACTACTTCATCAAACACTTCTTTGCTTCTCGCCAGAATCCATCTGTCGATCATTGAAGGATTTGTTAGCTTGATCTCTTCTAAATCGTTTACGTTTGCAAGCAGGAATCTGATAGTGTTTCTTATTTTTCTGTACTGCTCCGCAACCTGTTTTAAGATACCGTCACTTATTTTGATATCACCGCTGTAATCACTCGTAGCAACCCATAATCTTAAAATTTCGGTTCCGAATTTTTTAGAAACTTCCTGAGGAGCTACAACGTTACCTTTTGACTTACTCATCTTTTCACCTTTTTCATCTACGGTGAATCCGTGAGTAAGGATTGATTTATAAGGAGCTCTTTCCTCAATAGAAGTTGATACGAGAAGTGAACTTTGGAACCATCCTCTGTGCTGGTCGCTTCCTTCAAGATACATATTCGCAGGATATTCCCCGGCATCGTACGGTCCGTTTTTAAGTACGGCAAACCATGTTGACCCGCTGTCAAACCATACGTCTAAAATATCGTTAACTTTTTCAAGTTTCGAAGCCATTTCTTTTTTGCTTTCAGGCAGCAGCTCTTCAATGCTTAAATCATACCAAGCATCCGCGCCTTTTACTTTAAATATTTCATAAACGTTTTCGATTATTTCATCATCTATAATAAGCTCGCCCGTATCTTTGTTTCTGAAAAACGCAATAGGAACACCCCAATCTCTCTGGCGGCTTATACACCAGTCAGGTCTGTTTGCGACCATTGTGCTTAGTCTATTTTTACCTGTTTTTGGAGTAAATTCCACTTTTTCTATTTCACTAAGGGCTCTATGTCTTAGCGTGTCTCCGTTTACTTCTTTATCCATTGCGATAAAGAACTGTTTAGTTGCTCTGAAAATCACCGGATTATGACATCTCCAGCAGTGCGGATAGCTGTGTGTAAACTTAGATACTTTAACAAGGTTATCACCTAAAAGATCTAAAATTTTAGGGTTCGCTTCAAATATATGCATTCCTTTAAATTCTTCAGGCAATAACTTTTCAGTTACGATTAAGTTAGAGTATTTACCTTCATCGTCAACTGGTTGTAAAATTTCACTAAATCCGTATTTTAGCCATACTCTGTAGTCTTCCTCACCGTGTCCCGGAGCCGTATGAACACATCCCGTACCGCCGTCCATCGTTACGTGTTCACCAAGGATTATTACAGATTCTCTTCCGTTTAGCGGATTAATCGCTTTTAAGTTTTCAAGCTCGCTTGCGTCAAACTCTTTAACTATTTCGCCGCTTACAACCTCAGCTTCTTTTAAGTTTTCATACAGTTCTTTTGCTACGATTTTTCCGTCTTCGCTTAATACATACTTCTCTTCAGGATTAAGAGCAATACCCATATTCGCAGGAAGCGTCCAAGGGGTTGTCGTCCAGATAACAATACTTGCGTTATCGATTCCGAGTTTGCTTTTAGCTTCATTACTCAATGGAAACGCAACATAAATTGAATAGTCTTCTTTATCTTCATATTCAACTTCCGCTTCAGCAAGAGCCGTTTTATCGTGCATACACCAAAATACCGGTTTGCTTCTTTCTACCAAAAGACCTTTTTTGGCGATCTCGGCAAGTGCTTTATAAATATTGGCTTCAAATTCGAAATCCATCGTTTTATACGGATTATCCCAATCCCCTATAACTCCAAGGTTTTGGAACTCTTCTTTTTGTATTTCAATAAATTTAGCGGCGTGCTGACGGCAAAGTTCCCTTACTTTGCTTTTAGGCAGGCTCTCTTTTTTTTCACGTCCTATTTTTTTCTCAACCTGCTGTTCGATCGGCAGTCCGTGACAGTCCCATCCCGGAGTGTATCTTACGTCAAACCCCTGAAAATAGTAATATTTAACAATCATATCTTTTAAAATTTTATTAAGTGCGTGTCCTATGTGAATATGTCCGTTTGCATACGGAGGTCCGTCGTGAAGGTTAAATTTGTCGTTACCGACTCTATTTTGTTTCATTCTTTCATATACGTGTTCGCTGAACCATTTTTTGTATTTTTTAGGCTCGTTTTGAGGAAGATTACCACGCATCGGAAAGGTGGTTTTAGGCAAAAGAAGAGTGTCTTTGTAATCCATTGAGGTTTTCCTTTTTTGCAAGGTATTATACCAAAACTATGAGTTAAAAGTGTAAAGTGAAAAGTGAAAAATGAATATTTAATTTATTAACCATTACTTTTCACTTTTAATTTTTCACTATTCACTGTTATTCGATGTGTGAAACAACTTTTACGATCTCCGGATCGGCCGGATAAAAATATTCTTTTTCATCATAGTCAAACTGGGAAAGAAAATCCCTTATTACATTTATTCTTGCTCTTTTCTTGTCGTTTGCGTCAACAATCACCCACGGAGCGTAAGGCGTGGACGTAGCTGCGAACATATCTTCTTTATACTTTTGATAGTCGTCATAATGTTCATAGCTTTTCCAGTCAAGCGTTGAAAGTTTCCATTTTTTTAAAGGATCTGTTTCTCTCTTTTTCAGTCTTTTATATTGTTCTTCTTTCGTAATATCAAGATAATATTTAAAAAACTTAATCCCGTCATCCACTATCATTTCTTCAAATCTCGGAGCTTGCCTTATAAATTTAAGATATTCTTCGTGAGTACAAAACCCCATAACTATTTCAACTCCTGCACGGTTGTACCAGCTTCTGTTAAAAAACACCATTTCCCCTCCGGCCGGAAAGTGAGGTACATATCTTTGAAAATACCACTGAGTTTTTTCTTTATCACTCGGTTTATCAAGCGCTACACTTCTGGCAAACCTCGGATTTAGATATTCGAGTATTCTTTTTATGGTTCCGTCTTTTCCTGCAGTATCAACTCCTTCAAAAACAACTAATAATCTTTTATTATGAAGTTTCAGCCATGTTTGGAGCTTTACAAGTTCTATTTGAAGTTTAAGAAGTTCTTTTTCATAAAACTTCTCTTTCATTTTACCGTTTTTTTTAAACACCTTATCTCTCGGAAGCTGATATTCAGGTAAAATATCTTTCTTTTTCATATCATCCCCTTTTTGATACAATATCTTAATTATAACACAAAGGGCAAAAATGGAAATCTTATTTATAGGTAAAGATTGGAAATTTAAAAAGGCATTAAAAGAAGAATTATTTAAGCATATTGATTATAATAGTATCAAGTACATCGATACATTTGATATCGAATTTAAACCGGCTCAGGAAACACTAATAGTCACGAACAAAAAAACATACCCCCTCGTTGCGAGAATTTTGGCTAATCTGACAAATCAGCAATTGGTAGTTAAAGACGATTTCTTAATTCCCGAACACGCAAAATACACCAAAAACAGCTTTTTAATTGATTATTTTTATCCTATAAATGTAATACTGCTTGAAGATAAAGTTCCCGAAATTTTTATCATAACCCCTGAATATGAGAGTATTAATATATTCAAATTCGACAAAGACACGGCTATGATGTTTTTAGAACCTATTTTCAATGCTCACAAACTAAACTATACCGTTATAGAAAACGAAGGCGGTTTTGTAGAAATCATAACCGAAACTTTAGAAGATATTGTAAAAAAAGAAATATTAAACGTTTTACCGACCGTAGTATTCGGAAATCTTTTCGAACATATCGTAAACAATTTGCCTCCGAAAAAAATCACATTTGCAGAAAGCTGCACGGGGGGACTTATTGCAAGCAGCCTTACTAAAATATCAGGATCAAGCAACTGCTTTGACGGAAGCGTCGTAACATACGCCAACAGAATCAAACACGAATGGCTGGGAGTCGAAGAAACAACCCTTGAAAAATACGGAGCGGTGAGTGAGCAGACGGTAAAAGAGATGCTCCTTGGAGCCATAGAAATCAGCAAGGCGGATTACGCACTTGCTATCAGCGGTATAGCCGGACCAACCGGAGGAACTCCGTCTAAACCGGTAGGAACGGTATTTATAGGAGTGGCGGATAGAAAAACCCTTAAAGTCGAAGAGTTTCATTTTAAGGGTGATAGAAACTACATACAGTACCAGGCAATGATGAATGCGATCAGAATGTTTATCAATTTCAGCGGTTTATATAGTAAAATTCCATAAAAAAGGTAATTTATGCCAAATCCTATTGAGAGAGTAAAAAAAGCAATTGAAGAGATACAAAAAGGCAATATTATTATTATGATAGACGACGAAGACAGGGAAAACGAAGGCGATTTAGTATATGCGGGTGTATTTTCCACTCCTGAAAAGGTTAATTTTCTGGCTAAAGAAGGCCGAGGACTCATTTGCGTCAGCATTACGAACGAAATTGCAAATTCGCTTGAACTAAGACCCATGGTGGATTCCAATAAGGAGAGTTTTTCCACAGCGTTTACAATCAGTGTGGACGCTAAAGAATGTACGACCGGAATCAGTGCGTTTGAAAGAGACCTTACCATTAAAAAACTTTCATCCCCTACAAGCAAACCCGATGATTTCGTAAAGCCCGGACATATCTTTCCTCTTATCGCAAAAGAAGGGGGAGTTCTTGTCAGAACCGGTCACACCGAAGGAAGCGTGGATATATGTAAACTCGCAGGAGTATATCCGAGTGCAGTGATATGCGAAATAATGAATGAAGACGGAACAATGGCAAGAAGAAAAGACCTCGCCGATTTTGCAAAAAAACACAACCTTGCAGTCGTATATATTTCAGACATAGTCGAATACAGACTCCAGTTTGAAACGCTTATAACAAAAGAAAAAGAACAAACCCTTGAAATAGACGGCGTAAAATTTAAAAAAATTATTTTCAAGGACCATTTGGGTCATGAACACTACGTACTCGCAAACAACCCTAAAAACACTACAAACGTTAAGTTTTACAAAGTTACCAAAAACGTGGACTTTCTGCTTAACAGCGATATTTTGAAAGAATACGAAAAAGTACTTGAATACATTAAATATAACGGCGGAGTGATTATATTTATTGATTCAAACTCAAAAGAAGCCGATAAAGAATACGGAATAGGAGCACAGATTCTAAAAGCGCTGGGAATTCAAAACCTTAATCTTTTCAGCAGACACAAAAACGAATTTAACGCCCTTAAGGGATTCGGAATAAATATTAATAAATATCTGGAGGTATAATGAAAAAAGCGATAATACTGTTAAATATGGGAGGGGCGAGAAGCCCTGAGGAGCTTAAAGAGTTTTTATACAATATGTTTAAGGACAAAAGAATTATATCTTCTCCTATAAGACACATATTAGCTCCTCTTATTTCAAACCTCAGGTACAAAAAAGTATGGGGAAACTACGAAAGCATAGGCGGAAGCAGAATATACGACCTCACAGGGAAACTGTGTGAAAATATGAAAAAACACACCGACACCGACGTAATTTACGCAATGAGGTATACGAAACCCCATCTTAAAGAAATTATCGGTAAATACGAAGAAGTAACGCTTCTTCCGCTTTATCCGCACTACTCTTTTACAACATACGAAAGCTCATTGGATGAACTGAAAGAAACAAACTATTCAGGAAAAGTAAACATAGTAAAACCGTTTTTTGAAGATGAAAGGTTTAATGAAATCATAACCGAGAATATATTAAATTCCGTTAAAAACCCTGAGGAATGGCACCTGATATTCTCCGCCCACGGTCTTCCGAAAAAGATGATTGAAAGAGGAGATGAATACCAGTCTCACATAGAAAAACATGTAGATCTTTTAAAAGAAAAACTACAAGGTTTCAAATCGGTAAACCTCGCATACCAATCAAGATTCGGATTTGCCGAGTGGCTCAAACCCTATCTTCACGAAGAGCTTGAAAAATACAAAAACGAAAAGGTATTAATTTACCCTATTTCGTTTATGATCGACAACAGCGAAACGGATCTGGAACTTAAAGTAGAATATAAACATCTGGCCGATGAAATAGGAATAAAAGAGTATAAAGTCGTAGAATGTCCGAATGAGAGTGAAAAAGTGGCAAAATTTTTAGTGGAGCTTGCTAATGAAAGCAGTACTTCAGAGGGTTAAACATTCAAGCGTAAGCGTTGAAGGTAAACTTATAAATGAAATTAACGAAGGCCTAAATGTACTTATAGGATTTGAAAAAGACGACAATGATGAAAAACTTAAAAAAATGGCTAAAAAAATTGTCTCTTTAAGAATATTCGGTGAGAGATTTGAAAAAAGTGTAGCAGATATAAAAGGAGAAATCCTTTTAATACCGAACTTCACAATACCGGCCATTACAAAAAAAGGCACACGCCCTAATTTTCAAAATTCTATGCAGCCTTCTACTGCAAAAGAATTTTATGATAAAATGGTAAAAGAATTAAATAATTACATTCCAACAAAAGCCGGTGTATTTGGAGCCGAGATGCAAGTTGAAATAACAAATAACGGTCCTGTAACTATTATTTTGGAGGTCTAAAATGAAAAAAATATTGCTTTTATGTTTTACATTAATTACCCTATTTGGCTACGATGTAAAAGAATTTGTAACTTGTAAAGATGTTCAAAATCTAACACCGGTAGAAATAACGGACAAATTTACTACAGCAGATAAAAAAGTATATGCTTTTGCATATTTTACAAATATTGAAGAAAATTCATTAATTGATTTTATTTGGGAAAAAGAAGTTAATGGCATATGGAAACTTTATGCCGATATTCAATTGCCTATTTTTGCAGGAGTAAGATGGAGAACATATTCAAATATCACTATTCGTCCATTTTTTACAGGTAAATGGAGAGTAAGTATTGTTGAAGGAAATGATACTATTGATACAAAAGAATTTTATATCACAGAAGCAAATGAAACAAAATAACCTGGAATTAAATGATTTTTAAACTCATCGTCACATCAATTTTAATAGGTATAGTAACAGGTTTTTTTATTGTAATTTATTCATTATTTACAAAATTTTTATCTTTTATTCTTTTTTTAGGTGATCCTTATGAAACTATATCCACATTACCTGTTTGGTATTTATATCTGATCCCTTTTATCTCAATAGTCATTATAAATTATTTAATTTCTAAAAATCATACTGTTAAAGAATATGGTGTTTCTGAAATTGCAACTGCTGTTGAAGAGAATAAAATTCTTTTTACACTTAAAGATTTAATACTAAAAATATTTGCCTCGGCTTTATCAATCGCAAGCGGCTTTGCTGTCGGAAACGAAGGTCCGTCTGCAGCAATAGGAGCCATGATCGCTCAAAAGTTTCATAATCTAATCAAACTGCCTAAAAATATGCTTAAAATTTCATTAAGTATAGGGGCAAGTAGTGGTATTGCAGCAATATTCGTATCACCAATAACCGGTATAATGTTTGCAATTGAAAACATTGCTTATGAGTTTGTAAAAAATTTTTCGAGTTATTTAATATTAGGCAGCATCATATCCTTCAGTATAGCCTGGCATTTTTTAGAACCCCTGATTTTCACTTATTCTACTGGCAAATTTTTAGAATATAAATATATTTTTGCAAGTTTTATTTTCATCCCTATCATTACTCTTTTTATTTATTTTTATTTAGCATTAAAAGATATCGTGTTAAATTTCTTAAAAAACAAATTGCCTTATTCCCAGAAAAATTTTTATATGGCTGCTATAGGTAGTTTGGTTATAGGAACAATTTTACTTATATCTCCTTATGCAGCTTTCAGCGGTCATGAAGTAGTTAAAATTCTTATTAATGACTACGGTCATTTTCCATTATATATGATTTTTATTTTAATTGTATTGAGAATAATCGCAACAAGTACTTCATTATATGCTAATGCAGTAGGAGGATTATTTATTGCTCTTATGAGCATAGGCGCTTTAGTTGGTTATGGATTTGCTGAATTTATGAATTTATTTAATTATAAAATCGAACCGTTTTATTTTGCTGCGATAGGTGCCGCTGTATTCATGGGTGTTAACATGAGGTTACCTCTCACAGCCGTTGTATTGGCTTTGGAAATTACATACGATTATAATGTTATAGTCCCTACTGCAATAAGTGTGGTATTGGTTACGTTTATTACGACACTAAAATTCGATATAAAAAAAGCATCTGCGAAAAAAGGTTTAAAATGAAAAGCTGGATTATTTTAGTTTTTTCGTTATTTTTATATTCACAGACTTTAAATGATATTTTAAAACAAATACCGGAAAGTTCACCAAATTATTCTTTAGCGAAAATATTAATATTAAAAACAAATACATTAAAATTTGAAAAACCTGTGATAAATATTAATCCTAAAAACGAGAAAGAGTATTTGAGTTCTTTTTTCCAACTTGTAAAGCTTTTAAATCTATCATATAACCTTCCTAAACAAATCAACGAATTACAGGATAAAATTATAATTTTGCAAAGTCAAACCGATCCAATTTCTCAAATCCAACTGCAATACTTCCAAAAAAATTTGGATATTAAAAATAAAATTTTAAATTATATTAGTAATAATTTTGCTGCTTTTGAAGAAAAACTATTTAATAAATTGCACTTGATTAAATTCAATAATGAAGTTGCAAAAAGAAATATTGAAAATCTCAAAAATCAATTAACAAAACATCAACAAAAACTTGAAAAATTAAAAATTGAATTACAAAAATGGAAGTTGTTGAATAATAAAAAAAATATATTAATTACACAACAAGAAATAAATAAAACATTAAATAATGTAAAAAAATTATATAAAAATTTATTAAATGAAGAACTTATTATATGGTTTTATGAGCTAAAAAATAAAAACAAAAGCGCTTTTAAAACTGATGATTTTATTCTTGAATATGCAAAAAAAGCCGACTCTTCTATTTATAAACCTCTAAATCAGATAATTATAGATTATGAAAAATTTACATTTGGTGCTAAAGTGTTCGTATACGGAGCTAAAAAAGAACTTGAAATATTTACGCAAAAGACGCTTAATATAATTAATTATCCGATATTCAAAGTAGGCAATAGAACAATAACTCCTTTAAATTTTGCAATATTTATTTTAGTATTAATTATCGGATGGTTTATAGGTAAATATTATAAATATATTATTTACCGATTAAGGCATAAAAAAAATATATCATATTCAACTGCTACATTATTAGCAAATATGGGCTATTATTCTATTCTTACCCTTTCTTTTTTAATTGCTCTTAAAGTCGTAGGGCTTGATTTAAGTTCACTTGCAATAATCGCAGGTGCTCTTTCTGTCGGTATCGGTTTTGGTTTACAAAACGTTGTAAGCAATTTTGTAAGCGGCATTATTTTAATGTTTGAGAGAAGTATCAAAGTGGGAGATTATATTCAAATAGACCAGGATACAAGAGGAGAAGTTGTAGATATTTCAATGCGTTCAACTGTAATACGTACCAATGACAACATCAATTTAATCATCCCAAATCAGTCCTTTATCCAAAACAATGTAATCAATTGGACTTTGGGAGATGATATCGTAAGATTCAGGGTGCCTTTTGGTGTAGCATATGGAAGCGATATCGATAAAGTGGAAAAAGTGATATTAAACGCTATTTCAAAAGCTAATCTGCCATATATTAAAAAACATTCAACTCTTGACACAACACCACTTGTTGTTTTTATGGAAATGGCTGATAGCAGTCTTAATTTTGAACTGTTTGTATGGGTTAAAGGAGAATATGCAAGACGCCCGAGACGTACAAGAAGCGAATTTTTAAAAGTTATTTATAAAGCTTTAAACGAAGCAGGAATAAACATTCCATTCCCACAGCAGGATTTACATATTAAAGATTCCGTTCCTTTTGAAATTAGAATTAAAAAATAAATCTTACAGTTTAGATCTATTAATTAATACAGTCTCTATTTTACTGACAGACCGACATTAAAAGATCTAAATACAAAACAAGAAATTTTCATTTTACATAAATAAACAATTTTTCCAACCTCCACAATAACACAACATTATAATAGTGCCAGACACCAATATAAGTAAATAAAAAAAAGAAGAAGTGGATTATTCCACTTCTGCATCGATAACGTCGTCGTCACCGCCTTTATTTTGGTTTTGCTGTTGTGCTCCACCTTGTGCTTGTTGCTGTTGAGCCATATTCTGTGCAACATTCTGAAGCTCAGTATTAATTTCATTTTTAAGAGCTTCTATTTTCGCTTTATCTTCGCTTTGCTGTTCAATAAGCTCTTTAGCTTCTTTGATTTTAGCTTCAAGTGCGCTTACGTCACCAAGTTTGTCTTTATTGTCGTTAATGAATTTCTCAGCCTGATATGCTACAGCGTCAAGCTCATTTCTTGCTTTAATAGCTTCAATTCTCGCTTTTTCTTTTCTGTTAGCTTCTTCAGCTTCTCTAACCATTCTTTCGATTTCTTCTTCGCTTAGAGTTGAGCTTCCTGTAATTGTAATTTTTTGCTCTTTACCGCTTGTTTTGTCTTTAGCACTTACATTAAGCACACCGTTTGCGTCGATGTCGAATGTAACTTCGATTTGAGGTACTCCTCTTGGTGCCGGCGGAATTCCTTCAAGGTTGAACTGTCCAAGTGATTTATTGTCTTTTGCAAGTTCCGCTTCACCTTGTAATACATGAATTGTAACCGCTGTCTGGTTGTCTTCAGCAGTACTGAACACCTGTGATTTCTTAACAGGTATAGTTGTACCTTTTTCGATAATTTTAGTCATAACCCCACCGAGTGTTTCAATACCAAGGCTAAGCGGTGTTACGTCAAGTAATAATACATCTTTAACGTCACCTTTCAATACACCTGCCTGAATTGCCGCACCAAGTGCTACAACTTCGTCAGGGTTAACTGATTTATTTAGTTTTTTACCGTTAAAGTAATTGCTTACAAGCTCTTGTACTTTAGGGATTCTTGTTGAACCACCAACCATTACGATTTCATCAATTTCATCTTTGCTTAGACCTGCATCTTCAAGTGCAGTATCAATGTGTCTTAATGTTTCTTGTAACAGATCATCGATCATTGCTTCGAATTTAGCTCTTGTTAATTTTTTAACAAGGTGTTTTGGTCCGCTTGCGTCAGCTGTAATGAACGGCAGGTTAATTTCAGTCTCTTCTTTTGTTGATAATTCTTTTTTAGCCTGCTCTGCAGCGTCTTTTAATCTTTGAAGCGCCATTTTGTCTTGGCTTAAATCGATTCCAGTTTCAGCTTTGAATTCACTGATTAACCAGTCAACAATTCTGTTGTCGAAGTCATCCCCACCAAGGAATGCGTTACCGTCAGTCGCAAGTACCTGGAATGTACCATCACCGATTTCAAGTACTGTTACGTCGAATGTACCACCACCAAGGTCGTATACTAAGATTTTTTCTTCACCTTTTTTATCAAGTCCGTATGCAAGTGCTGCTGCTGTCGGTTCGTTAATAATTCTTAGTACATTAAGTCCTGCGATTTTACCAGCTTCCTGAGTCGCTTTTCTTTGGCTGTCGTTGAAGTATGCAGGTACAGTAATTACCGCTTCAGTTACTTCTTCACCAAAGAACTCTTCAGCGTCTTTTTTAAGTTTCATTAAGATTTTTGCTGAAATTTCTTGCGGAGTATATACTTTTCCGTCTACTTCTACAGCACACGCACCGTTTTTGTCAACGATTTTGTACTGTACGTGTTTTTTAGCTTCCTGAGCCTTAGGCTCGTTACACATCATACCCATAATTCTTTTTACAGAATAGATTGTTCTTTCAGGGTTTGTAATCGCCTGTCTTTTTGCAGGTTCACCTACTAATACTTCACCTTTGTCAGTGAACGCTACAACTGATGGAGTAGTATTTCTACCTTCTTTATTAGCAATGATTTTCGCATCTTTACCATCATAGTATGCCATTGCTGAGTTTGTTGTTCCTAAGTCAATTCCTATTACTTTTCCCATTATTTCCTCCTTAAAGTTTATTTTTTATTTATTGTTACCATTGACGGTCTTATAACTCTTCCTTTTAGAGTATATCCCTTTTGATAGATATCAACTATCTGACCGTCTTCATGTTCTTCGCTTTGTACCTGCTGAATAGCCTGATGAATTTCAGGGTTAAATTCATCATGCTCTACCGGCTCAATACCGTGGTTTTTAAACGTATCAAGCAGTTTTTTAAGTGTAAGTTCGACACCTTCAAGAAGTTTGTCGAACGCTTCGGCTTTATCTTCTATATCTCCTGAATGTGCGATAGCAAGTTCAAGAGAATCAACCACCGGCAACAGATCCTTTGCAAATTTTTCATATGCATATTCTATTGCACTGTCTGCTTCTTTTTGAAGAAGCTTCTTATCGTTTTCGCATTTTGCATAAGCTCTTAAGGCTTCATCAAGTTTAGCCTGAAGCTCTTCATTTTGTTTTTGAAGCGCTTCTATATCAACTTGATTTTCATTTTTTTCTTCATGTTTTTTTTCATGATGCTTTTTTTTACTCATTTATTCCCCTCCTTTCACGGGTTTCGTTACTTCAAAAAAATCCGTATATATATTACCCACAAGTAATATATTTTTGTAAACATTATTACTGTTTTTCATAGTTTTGAAAATTAAATAATCATCAAAGAAACTTATCCCTTTTGGATAAGAACTAAAATTGAACTTTTCAAAAGACTCAGTATTAATGTCTTCTTTATAAATAAATTTCTTATTAAAAGCTTCATATTTATAAAGCTTTTTTATCGACTCATACTCTTTTTTCAAACCTATGTGCAAAAGATATTTTCTTAATTCATCTAAAAGAATACCTTTTACAGATTTGAATAAAGTATATAAATTGTCATCATATTTAAATACAACTTCATCTTTTTCAAATTCCAAAACGATAAATTTGTTATTTAAATTATACACATTAACAAGCAACTGATTTTCAAACATCTCAATCATAACATATATATCTAATTCTTCAGCTTTTTCTCTCAAATCAATTTCGTCATCGACAGTTCTATTTTTTAAACTGTCCCGCCAAAATGACTTCATAGCTTTCACACTCGGATACGAACCGCTCGAAAAATGTTCCTTTTCAACCAGTTCATTTTCCTCAAGCTTTTTCAAATAGCTTCTGATACTTGATGCCGAAAAAGGCAAATTAGCTATTTCTTTTAATTTAGTTGAGCTCAACGGTTCACTTTTTGTTAAGTAAACCTGTATTAACTCATTTAATACTAACTCAACTTTTTTGTTCATTTTGGCACTCTTTTTTGTTTTTTGACAATGTGATTATACAACATTATAAAGTAAATGTCAAGTTTTTTAATTGATAATTTTAAAAAACTTGAGTCTATTTGACTAAATCTTTTCATAGAAACGTAATATTGATATAAACATAGCTGTTACAGCCGGTCCGATTATAATACCCCATAGTCCGAAAGAAGACAATCCTGCTACGATTGAAAAGAAAATAAGCAATGAATTAAGTTCAGTATCAGCATCGAAAGTTTTTTTAACAAACTCTATAATAATCGGCTTTATAAAAGTATCTGCTATTATTGAAATAACAATAATTGAATATAAAGCAACAACCACAGCTCCTGTTGTGTTACCTATAGAATACAAGTAAAGGCTTACAGGTCCCCACATAATGACGCCACCTATTACAGGGATCAGTGACGAAAACGCATACATAATAGTAAAGAAAAAGAAATTAAAGCCATAAACTTTTGCAATAATTCCAAAAAGAATACCCTCAAGTATTGCGGTAAATACCGTAGAATAAAACACTACACTCATTACTTCGCTTGTTCCGAAAAACAGTTTTTCAAGCTGTTTTTCTTCCAAAGGTATCACTTTTTTAAAAAATTCCATTATTTCTTTACCGTATAATGTGGCAAAAAAGAAAAAGATAACAATTAAAAAAGCATCTTTAATAAAAACGGCACTTTTTGCTGTAAGTGTTCCAATAATCGGAGCCACCGTATTATATATTTGTGCAATATTATCAGGATTTATATATTCATGAGCTTTCTCAGCAACAAATTGAGGTAAATACTGAAGAAGATCCTGTGCTTTTATTATAATATTTTTAATATTTTCAATATCTATATGTGATATAAACTTCCCCGCTGTCACAACAAAATATAAAATAGGTCCGAATATTAAAAGCGCAAATATTAAAGTTACTACTGTAGAGGAAAGATATTTATTTTCAATTTTATTACTAATTAAAACACTAACTTTACCAAAAGCAATCGCCATCAGTGACGCTATAGCAATATCAAGAAGATACGGTTTGTATGTCAGATATACAAAATATCCAACAACAATAGTTAGGAATGTTAAAAATTTCATGTTTTTTCCTTAAAACAGACTCCCTGCCGGAAATCTAAGTATTTCATACGCTTTTCTTGTGGCTATTCTGCCTTTTGGTGTTTTTTCCACAAAACCATTTGCAAGTAAAAACGGTTCTATCACCTCTTCAATAGTCCCCTCATCTTCACTTAAAGCCGCTGCTATTGTTGAAAGACCAATAGGTTTTTTGGCATCTGCAAGAAGTGTTAAAAATTTTATATCAAGCTCGTCAAACCCGTGTTCATTAATACCAAGCTCGTCAAGCGCGTATTTAGTTGTTTTGTGTGTGATTGTGTTTTCATCTTTAATTTCTGCAAAATCCCTGACTCTTTTAAGAAGTCTTAGTGCTATTCTCGGTGTTCCACGTGAGCGTTTTGCAATTTCTACGGCTGCATTTGACTCGATTTCTTTACTTAATTTTTGTGCGGCAAGTCTTATGATTTCGCTAAGCTCTTCATGGTTATAGAAATTGAGTCTGAAACTCATACCGAATCTGTCACGAAGAGGATTAGAGAGCATACCGGCTCTCGTTGTAGCACCGATAAGCGTAAATCTCGCAACATCGAGTTTGATAGTCTGGGCTGCAGGACCGCTTCCGATTACGATATCAAGTCTGAAATCCTCCATTGCCGAATAAAGCACTTCTTCAATTGATGCTTTTAGACGGTGAATTTCATCGATAAAGAGAATATCTCCGTCTTCAAGGTTCGTAAGAATAGCTGCCAAATCCCCTGATTTTTCAAGCATAGGAGCAGATATTGTTTTTAGATTACTTCCCATTTCACTGGCAATAATATTTGCCAAAGTGGTTTTCCCAAGCCCTGGAGGTCCGAAAAATAGGATATGATCAAGTGATTCTCCTCTCTTTTTTGCCGCTTCTATAAACACTTTCAGATTCTTTTTAATCTGCTCCTGCCCAATATATTCATCAAGATTCTGAGGCCTTAGAGATTTCTCATAAACCTCGTCAAAACTCACTTTTTCAACTTCAACTATTCTCATTAATATATTTCCTCTTCACCCGGGAATTTTCCGTTTTTTACATCTTCCGCGTATTTTTTAACCGCATCTCTTACAAGCTCGGCTCCGTTTAAATAGCGGCGGACGAATTTAGGCTTAAACTCTTCAAAAAAGCCAAGCATATCGCTCCACACAAGAACCTGTCCGGTTGTATATCTTCCGGCACCTATTCCGATAGTCGGGATATTTACACTCTCCGTAATTTCACGGGCCACGTCTTCTTTTACACCTTCAATCACAAGCATTACGGCTCCGGCTTCTTCGATAGCCTTTGCATCCTCAAGAAGTCTTTTTCTTGAGTCTTCATCTTTTCCTTTTACGATGTATCCTCCTTCACTTCTGCTAAACTGCGGCATAAGCCCGATATGCCCCACTACCGCTATTGCATTATCCGTGAGCAACTTAACATGCTCGGCCTTTTCCGCACCTCCTTCGAGTTTCACGGCGTCGGCTTTTGTTTCTTTATAAATCCTTACGGCGTTTTCAAGACCTTTTTCAGGAGTCACATAACTTCCAAACGGCATATCGCACACGATATATGCTTTTTTAGCACCGTTACATACCGCTCTTGTATGATAAATCATCTGATCAACCGTAGCGTTTAACGTGTCACTTTCTCCCAAAAAGCTCATATTTAGGCTGTCACCTACCAAAATAATATCCGCAATATTGTCAAAAATTTTTGCAAAAAGCGCATCATATGCGGTAATCATTGTAAGTTTGTCTTTTTTATACAATGTTTTTAAAGTATTTTTCATTACCATCCTTTGGTATAATTTCACTAACTTAATTATACCAAAGGAAAACGATGAAAAAATTAATTTCATACGTAACAACAGGATATCCTGATAAAAATTTTACCATTGATTTGATTTATACCTTAAAAGAATCCGGAAGCGACGCTATTGAGCTTGGTATTCCATTTTCAGACCCGGTTGCCGACGGTCCTGTAATTCAAGAAGCCAACAAAAGAGCTCTTGAACTTGGATTTAAATTAAACGATGTATTTGAAGTAAGCCAAAAAGTAGGAAACGATATAGATACTTATTGGATGGGATACTTTAACAATTTTTACCACAAAGGATATGATTTTATGGTTCAAAAGGCACAAAACGCAGGTGTTAAAGGATTTATTATTCCGGATCTTCCATATGAAGAGGCCGTAACTTATGAAGATATTTTTCCTTTAATATCTTTTGTGGCACCAACCGATTCTAAAGAAAGAATAAAAACTATACTTAAAAATCCTAAAGAGTTTATATATATGGTAGCATATGCTGGAATTACGGGAGCAGATAAACAAGAAGATTTAAGTGAAATCATAAACACAGTCAAAGAAATTACTGCTACACCTTTGTATATAGGCTTCGGTGTAAATGAAAAAACCGCACGTGAAAAATCAAAAGGCGTTGACGGGGTAATTGTCGGAAGCGCATTTATAAAAGTACTTCTTGAAGATATAAGCAACACTGAAAAGCTGAAAAAAATTTCTCAAATAGCCAAAACAATAAAAGAGGAAATCAACTCATAACGGGATTGATTTCCGACCGCTCTATTAAAATAATTTAACGACATTATTTGAATGAAAAATTTATTATAATTTTAGTGGTGGATCTTTTCTTAAAGTTTGCTTAAGAATATCTTGATTTTTTAAGGAAAATTTGATATTATTCCATTAGTCATTCGCGGGTGGTTCTTATAGAGAATCTCCCGGGGATGACTTGGATTTCGACAGGGGTAGAAAGCCCTAAGCTGCACGCACGCCTGGGCAAGCGTTAAAACGGCCCAAAAAAAATAAACGCAGCAAATAATACAAATTACAGCCCAGCAGTAGCTAGAGCTGCTGCTTAATTAAGTAGTTTCGGGCGCCTCTCTCCACTAAGGCTTTCCGCCGCCTTGGAGAGAGAGTAAAGTGCGGATAGGAGGTTCTCCTTCGGGTGTGGGAGAGCTTCCGAAACAATAACACCCCTCAACTCCATCAAGGCTTTGTCCGCTGAGCCTGGAGTTGCAGTATAATCAACGGACTAAGCGTGTAGACGCTTAGGGTACTCTACTTCTGGACTCGGGTTCGATTCCCGACATCTCCACCAAGCAATAATTAGTGTCAGGCACTATAATTAAACACTCTGATTTGTCATATACATTATATTTCTATTATGTTAAAATAAACAATCTTTTATTTTATTAAATCAATTTAATTTTAATCAAACATTGTTATAAATATAAGTACGATTTATTTCAATAATAGTTTTTAATTATAAAAACGCAAAAAAGGATTCATTAATGAATATTAAAAAGTTTTTTCAAATAGTTGGTTTTGTCGTTTTAATATTTATAATTGGAAGCGGTGCTTTTTTATTTTCACTTTCATCCCAAGTAAAAAAAGAAATCGACGCAGCCATTACACATGTAATTCCTACTCTTGTAAACCTATACGAACTTAAAGATGACGTATCGGAAATTAAAAGATACAGTATCGAAGTAGCCCTAAAACATAATAAAAGCGAATTAAAACAAGTAAATCATTTATTTGAAATTGCATTTCAGTCAATCGATAAACTTAAAAAAGCGCACAAAGACGTACCTGATGTTTACAACGACATAGTTTCATTTGAAAAAGATTTAAAAGAATTCCATAAATTAACAATTGAAATGATAAACGCATACCTTACAAATAAAAACGGGATTAAGTATCTTGAAAAAGTAAACAGGTTTTCTCTTAAATTAAACCATTTCTTAAACAAATATATCAAAAGACATGAAATAAAAATTGTAAAAATACTAACAAAAGTCGATAAAGAAGTCGGAAGCACATCATTTGATATTACACTCCTCTTTACAATACTTTTAATACTTATAGGTAGTTCTATGCTTTATATTTACAAAAGACTATCAAACTCATTTAACGAACTTAACAAAAACATCTTAAACATCGTTGAAGGAGAAGGAGACCTGACAAAACGTATAGAAATAAAAACAAAAGATGAGATTAGTGAAGTTGCAGAAAATATGAACAAACTAATAGAAAAACTTCAAAACACAATCTCTGAAACTAAACACTTAAGTTCACAAAATGCTAATTCAGCAAACTCAATTGCAAGCAACACAGCTAATGTAGAAAATAGAATCATCCAAGAAAGTAACAACATTAAAAACATCGACGTATCTTTAAAAACTATTCTTGAAAAAGTTGAAAATTCAAAAGATTTCGCACTCTCAACTAAAAAAGATATAATTCACACACAAAAAGAACTTGATAACGCAAATGAACAAATTGATCAGTTAACACAAAAAGTTTACGAAATATCAAATAAAGAAAGCGAACTTTCAGAAAAAATAAAACAGCTAAATCAGGAAGCTCAGGATGTAAAGTCCGTACTTGATGTAATACGAGAAATTGCCGACCAAACAAATCTTCTTGCACTAAATGCCGCAATAGAAGCGGCACGTGCTGGAGAACACGGCAGAGGTTTTGCGGTTGTTGCCGATGAAGTAAGAAAACTTGCGGAAAAAACTCAAAACTCTTTAACAGAAATTGATGCAACACTGAATTTAATTGTAAAATCAATAATGGAAGCAAGTGAGGATATAAACAAAAACTCAAACGAAATTGTCAATCTTTCTCAAGAAACACAAATTACAAAAGACGAAATATCAAGTAGTCTCGATAAAATGAAAAATTCAACTACAAAAGTAGAAAAACTTGTAGATGATTTTGAAAACGTTACAAATCTTGTGAACGATGTTAGTGATAAAACAAATAATTTGTTAAATATTTCACTTGAAAACACCAAAAGTATTAAAGATATAAACATTGCAATTAAAAATTTGGATAAATCGGTAAACAAACTTGATTCAATCATGCAAGCATATAAAGCATAAAGGATAAAAATGAATTTCATCGAAGGAAAAATAGCACTAATTACAGGAGCTACTTCCGGTATAGGAAAAGCAACAGCAAAAGCACTCAATGACATGGGAGTAAACCTGATACTTACAGGCAGGGATGAAAAAAAACTGAATGAACTCAAAAACATCCTTGACGTACAAACACTAACTTTTACATTTGATGTAAGAGACAAAGAAATGGTATCTAAAACAATAGAGGAGATTTTACAAATAACACATATCGATATTCTTATAAACAATGCGGGACTTGCATTGGGACTTGAGCCGATTGACGAAGGAAACCCTGAAGACTGGGAAACTATGATAGATACTAACATTAAAGGCGTTTTATACGTCACAAAACCGATATTTAAACATATGAAAGAGCGTAATGAAGGGCACATTGTTAATTTAGGCTCAGTTGCCGGTAAAACCGCATATCCAGGTGGTAATGTATATTGTGCTACAAAAGCTGCGCTTCATTCACTGAATGACAGCATGAATATAGATGCATATGGTACAAATATTAAAGTTTCAAATATAGCCCCCGGTGCGGTTGAAACAGAATTTTCAAACGTAAGATTCAAAGGTGATAAGAAAAAGGCAAAAAAAGTATATGAAGGATATACGCCGCTAAGTGCGGAAGATATTGCTAACGCTATTATATGTGTATTAAATACACCACCTCACGTAAATATACAGTATATGGATATAATGCCAACCAATCAGAGAAATCCGTATATGTTATATAGAAATTAACTCTTCATCATTTTCCATATAAAGAACACAAACGGTACTTCAAACAGTGCCGAAAGCCCTATAGCTTTTAATGTCCCCTGAGGATCTTGCGTAAACGGAAGCCCTCCCGTATTCATTCCGAAAAATCCAGTTATCAATGTCAGCGGCAGGAATATGGCCGAAAGAATAGTCAAAATAAACATGATATTATTCATTTTTTCATCCTGCTTTGCTTTAAAAAACTCATAAAGATAATCAAGCTTTTCAATTGCGTTTTTTGAAAACCTGAATGCCCTGTCTATATGTTCGGCCAAATCTTTAAAAGCAAGTTCATCTATACTGTTTTTATAATATTTTATAAACCTTTCAAAAGCTATTAAAGAATGCCCCATAAGTCTTTCGATTAATACAAGCTCTTTTTTAAATTTCAGCCAGTTATTTGAAAAATCCACTGGCATATCGTTTTCATACAATTCATCTTCCATTTTGGCAATTGCAATGTGAAGTTTGGAAATTTTTGCCAAAATTTTATCAATTCTTACATCAAGATATTCATATAAATCGCTAAAAGTACCTAAAAGTTCAAACTCTTTTGTTTTTCTGTCGTATTTATATATTTTATTATCTTTTATTAAAAAAGCATATGATATTACATCTACTTTGTCTTTTTCAATTAACGGTAGTCTCAAGATTAGTATGGAATAATCACTGACAACCTCAAAATCACTCGGATGGTCCTTATTTTCAATATCGTCAATTAAATATTTGTTTATTTCAAATTTCATAAAAATTCCTTTTTTATAAAACGACTGAAAAGATACAGACTCCAAAGATGCTGTTTGTATCTTTTGTGTCCTGTTTTTATTATCTCTTTTAAATATTCTTCATTAAATATTTTTGTTTCCCTGTTTACATCGATTATCAAACGGAGTTCATTCTCTTCTTTAAGCCATTCCAAAAACGGAAAAGCAAATCCTTTTTTGCGTCTTTTTACTATTTCCGAAGGGACGTGTTTTTTAGCAATTTCTTTAATAACCCATTTGTTTTTGCCTCTGACATCTTCAGGCAAAGAAAAAACGAAGTTTACCAAATTTCTGTCCAAAAACGGACTTCTGGCTTCAATATTGTTTGCCATAAACATTTTATCGAGTTTCATCAAAAGCACTTCACCTATCCATACTTTCAGATCAAAATACGTAAAATCAAAACTTCCCCATCTTTTTACAAACCTTTTATAATCAACTTCATGCGCGTATTTTTTAAGAGCTCTGTTTATTTGTCTTTGAAAAAACGTTTCGTTTATACCCCTAAACACAACCTCATCGGCAAAAAACCTCCTAAAAATTTCCCACTCTTTTATATCTTCCGGATGTCTTTCAAGATATTTTTTAAGCCATTTTTTATTTGGAAGATATGCATCAAAAAATCCAAGATATTCATTGTATCTTCTGTACCCTAAAAACAGCTCGTCACTCCCTTCACCGCTTAATACGACTTTTAAGGGTATGTTTTTGGCAAGGTAATTTGCGGGGAAAAAACTGCTGTCAGCCACAGGTTCGTCCATAGCAAAAAGCACGTTTTCAAATTCATCGAAAAAGATCTTTTTAGAATAATTTATTTCATAATGTTCGCTTCCGATATGTTCGGCCGTTAATCTTGCGTATCTTCTTTCGTCATAATTTTCATACCCGTCATAACCAATGCTGAATGTTTTTATTTTCCCATATTTAGACATCATTGCCGCAATAAGGCTGCTGTCAACTCCGCCGCTTAGAAGTGACCCTATCTCAACCTCGCCCATAAGCCTTTTTTCAATACTTTTCGTTAATAGGCTTTCAACTTCATCGCATACATTCTCCATTGTCCATTTTACATTTTCCATTCTCTCAAAGTCGTGCCATCTTTTGATTTCTCCGTCATAATAACATCCGGCCGGAAGTTTATATATTCCTTCATATATTGTATTAGGAGCAATAGAAGAATTATATGCAAGATATTCGCTAAGAGCCTGATAGTTTATCTTTTTTTCTATAAACGGAAGTATCGCTTTTATTTCACTCGCAAAAATACCTTTTTTCGTAAAATATAGAGGTTTTTTACCGAATTCATCCCTGAAAAGATAAATCTTTTTATCATATACGGCAATTGCAAACATTCCTTCAAGTTTTTGTACAAAATCGACTCCGAACCTTATCCATAATTCATAAATAGTCTCTACCTCCGTATTAGTGTTTAATCTATATTCACTTATCAGTTTTTTATAGTTATAAATTTCTCCGTTAAACATAACAACAATACCATTTTTATATAAAGGCTGAATATTTATATTTCTGTTTTCTATGGAAAGTCTATTAAAACCAAATGTGCCAAAAGGAGTTTGGATTATCTTTTGATTATCATATCCTCTATGAGACATTAAATTTAACGCGTATTTAAACTTGTCCGTTTCAATATTATTTAAAATTCCAAGTATCGCACACATATCACAACCTTAAATTTTCAATGGGTTTTGGCTCATCAAGAAAATACCCCTGAAAATATTCTATATTCATTGATTTAGCTATCTCAAATATTTTTTCATTATGTATAAATTCCGCAACAGTATGCAAATTGTTTTCTTTTGCAAAAGAAACGATTGTTTTTAACACGTTACGGGATGTTTTGTCTTTGTCAATATTTTTTATTATACTTCCGTCAATTTTAATAAAATCAACATTCAAATTTAATATTCTTGAAAAGTTTGAATAACCGCTTCCAAAATCATCAATTGCAAACGTTACTCCCCTTTGTTTCATCATATATATAAATTCGCTTAATTCATCATAATTATCTATTTCGCTCTCTAAAATTTCAAAAGTAATTCTTTTAGCTAAATTTGGATTATTATTTAATCGCATATAAATAAAGTTTTTTATATCCTTATTATTTATATCTTCCAATGATAAATTAATGCTTAAATTAACTTTTTGGTTTTTTTCCAGCACATCAAAAGAGTCTTTCAAAACCTGAAATGTTATATGATGATACATTTTTATTTCTTTGGTAATCTGCAAATAAGGGAAAATACTCACAATTTTATTTCCTATTTTCACCCTACATAACACTTCATATTTAAAAATTTTTTTATCTTTATCGAAAATTCCTTGAACATATGTAATTAAATTACCGCTTTGTATAGCCCTTCTTATTTCTTGGGCTTTTTGTAAGTTGATTTTAATCTGTTCTTGAAAGCTATCTTTATATATAATTATCTTATCTTTTATATCCTTTTGTGCTCTTTTTAATGCTATATCTGCATTTTCCAAAAGAGGAGGTTTTGTAGAAATTCCGGCACTTAGTGTAATACTAAGATCTAATTCGGGCAATAACAATTTAGATTCCACTTGTTTAATAAACTCTTCTGCAATTACAGACACTATTTCAATATCATTACTATGGACTAAAAGTGCAAACTCGTCAGCCCCTATTCTATATGCTTCAGTTTCATAAGGAATAATTTTTTTGAATTTCTCTAATTCTTTTGCTAAAGAAATTAATATCATATCGCCTATTTCACTACCTAAAAAATTATTAATACTTTTAAATTTATCTATATCAAAAATAATCAATGACACCTCGTTTTTATTCTTTACGTCCATTTCAAATTTAATTCTATTTTTTAAAGATGTCAACTGATCATTCTGTGCTAAAAACGTAATTTTTTTAATTGTTTCCTCTAATCTATAAACTAAAATGATCAATAAAACAAATAACACCGTTATTACAATTACAATAACTATCATGACATCTTGAAAATATCCGACTTTTTTATTGGTATCTTTCAAATACATTTTTAAAACCTGATTAACAGTTTTTAACGATTTGTAATTAAGCACTTCGTTTAAAAGTTTAAATTCTTTAGGGTAGTATTGAAGAAGTAAATTTAGGTTATTTAAAAAAGCTTTGTTGAACGGGTCGGTAGGATCAATCAGTTTTTTTACTTCATTTACATTTATATTCTTTAAAATTTCAATATCATTGCTTCTATGCAACAATATAAGCTTTGAAACTATATTAAGTATTTTATACCTTGAATATTTTTGACTCATTTTTACTTGCGTAATTGCATTACTGAGAAATATAATAGCATTTTTTGTAGGGACTAAATACCTTAAAAACTTATAAGTTAACATCTCTTTATTTTTAAAATCTTTTTTATAAATTTCTAATTCTTTATAAGTATTTTTAAATTTGTTTTTAAATTCATTATCATTCAAAAGATTTTGTATTAATTTTTTTTGTTTTTTTATCGCATTAACAATATCATCATTACTTTTATATAAATATATACTTGATTTTAATATTTCATAATTTAATTTATCTTCATTTCTTTTAAGCATATTCAATTTATATAAAACATCATTGCTTGTAGTAAAATAATTTTCGGAAACTCTATGGAAATAATATACAAACCCTACTATCAAAAAACCGATTATAAAAATTAAAACAATTTTTAAAGAAACCGCCTTTTTCATCTTTTAATTTCCCCGGTTAAAGTTTTTAAAAACACTTCGATATCATTTATGTCTTCAGCAGGTATATTTATTCCTAAGTTTAATTCCCCCATTAACTTTATAGCTTCTTTAAGAGTTTTAACGCTACCGTCATGAAAATAAGGATATGTTTTTTCGACATTTCTTAAACTTGGAACCCTATAAACGTACATATCATCTGCAGACTTTGTAACATAACTTCTGTCTAATCCTCTTATAAATTTAATATTATTTAAAAAAATACCCAGTTTTTGATAAGAATTTGAACCGACATTAATTCCGTTATGACATGTTATACATCCGTACATTTTAAAAATATAATACCCCCTCGTTTCCTGCTTACTTAATTTTACCCTTCCTAATAAATATTTATCAAATTTAGAATTTGGTGTTATTAAGCTTTTTTCAAACTCAGCAATTGCATTGGCAATTTCATTAATAGAAGGTTTTTTATGATATATTTTTTCGAACTCTTGAACATACTTTTTTTCACTTCTTACAACATTTTCAATTTCAGAAACTGTTAAGTTATGTTCTTTTTTATCAGTTAAACTACTAATTACTTGCTCTTCAAGTGTTTCGCTTCTCCCGTTCCAAAAGTACCCGGCATTAAATATTACGTTATACACACTTAATGAATTCATCGGTTTATCAACAACTCCCCCCGTTCCAATAGAAAACCTTCTGTTATCAACTCCGTAACGTTTTAAATTATGACAAGAAGCACAACTAATATCTTTATACTTTGATAAACGTTTGTCAAAAAAAAGTTTTTCCCCCAATTTCGCTTTAGAAGTATTATATTTTACGTAATGTATTGGAATTATTTCAAATGCATATAAATAAACAGCAAAAAAAATCAAAAATATCCTCATTACATCACTTTTTGTAAAATTATAACAAACATACAACATATAAATGTGATAAAATTCCGTAAAAAAGGTTTGAAATGAAAGATATCTTTAAATATACATTTTTGACAGTCGCGGAAATTAAGAAATTCTTATTGGTAATAATATTGGTTTCAATCCTGTCAATCATACAAGCATACCCTGTTATAAGTATAGTTTCATTTATTTTTGAAAAATTAATTTATTTAAGTATAGGTGTTTTATTGATCTATTTGATAAGAATAACGGATAATGACAAAGAATATTTTGCAACACTCGAAAAACAGCCATTTAGCACATTTTTACTGCACTTTATTCCAAGTGCAATGGGAATAATGCTCGGAGGTTTCATAATAGTTACACTGTTTGCAACATTTTTTATTATTATTTTAAAATTCACAGGTTCAATTTTTATATTAGCAAATCCTCACGACTTTTTACTTGCGGTTTCAAAAACTTCTTTTATTACTAAAGTATTGTTAGGATTTTTTAGTGTATATCTTTTATTTTATTCTTACGTCTTTTTAGGAAAACTTGGAGAAGCTTTAAGTAAAGAAACATTTAAAGAAAGCTTTTTAAGTATTATTTCAAGTATTATAGATTTCAAATTTTGGATAAAAACGTTTAATCTAAAATATGTAGTTATTTATTTCGTTTGGAGCGTACTAACAAGTATTATATATACAATTATTGCTTTTGCGTATCTTTTTTATATTTTTCCGTTAATACTCAATCACCCTAATATGACGATAATTATAATACCCCTTCTTGTGGCTATTACAACAATAATGACATATTTTACTTTTTTTAGTGCATACTTTGCATACAAAACCACAAGAGATTAAGCGATATCCATCGCACTTTGTGGTTTTTCTTCTAAAATTCTTATATTCTGAGCATATTTAGGAACTTCGACTATTTTAGTTTTTGTAACTTTTCTTGCAGGAAGATGTATTTCTTTTCCTCTTACATGAATAATAGTAGGGCTTATTTCCATTTCGTACGTTATTTTAATACCCCAAACTTTATTTCCAAATCTATTTTTATATTCTCCCGGTCCTTCAATTTTTATATTTTCAGCATTACTTGGAAAATATATTCTTTTTGCATATTCTCTTTTTTTCTCAGGATGATAATATACAAGCCAAAGAACTCTTGCACCACCTTTATATTTCATTTCTGTAGGAATATATGTGTTTGCTTTCTCTTCTTCTTCTAAAAGTTTGTCTAAATAATTTTCTGCTGTAGTTTCAAAATCATTTTCACTTATGGATTGATAAAATCTATCCCAATTATTTACTTGTGCGATAATATTGATTAAATTAACACTTCTTTCTTTCTCAGTATTGATAAGAGCATCTATTGCAGATAATATTCCTTCATCAAAATGTACTTTAAAACTTTCAAGATAAGGTAATGTTGATAATATGTCCACAGCCTTTTTCAGTTTATCAAGACATTCAACATTGTCACACAATACGGCGGCTTTTCTAATTTCACAAAAACTATTTCTTAAGTCTTCAAGTATTTGAACACTGTTTTGTAATGTAAAAATAGATTCAGTAAGTTCACTTACAACCTCATCAGGTATTTTTTTAAGTTCTTCTTCAATATCTATCTCTTTTTTCCACGGTTCATACGTTTTATTAAAGTTTTTATACTGTGATACATAATTTGCAGTTTTAACTGTTGCTCTATTCTCTTTTAACGCAACATCTCTTACCTCTTCTATTTTATCCCCGAATTTTTTCTTCCAGAACGGTGAAAATGTCAAAGTACATAAATAATCACTTCTTTTTTTTAAGTCAGTTAATTCCGCAGCACTATTTACTACTAACATTTCGTCACGTATCAAACAATTAATTCTGCTTATATCTTCTACACTTTCAACTTTCCCGTATAATCTACCCATTTTCCCCTCCTGTTTTTTATATATTATATCAGAAAAGTTGAGTTAATGTCAATCAGCTTTATTAAATCTTTTCCTTGATACAAATAAATATATTAAAGCAACCGCCGGAACAATACTAACTCCAAATAAAAAACTGATATAATCAAATATATTATTTTTACTTAGCCATAAAAACCCCGCTATTAAGGCTATATATCCTGCTATTCTTAAAAAATTAAATCCGCCTTTAAAATAAAACAAAACAGCTTCATACCATTTAAGTTTTCTATTTTTATATTTTTTTAAATCTTCTTCTTTGATTTCATCTTCATCATCATCAAGGTTGTAAGGATCCTCGTATTTTTTCAAAATATCCTCACCTACATTACCATTTTGAATTTGTGCCCTTACCATATTTGAATAACCAATAAAACTACCTAAAATAATTAAACTGACACTAAAAAAAGCTATTTGTGTATTATAAAGCCAAATCATATTATTTTCTAAATAACAAAAAACAACAATACCCACATCTACAGCTATTAACACCCTCAAGACATTCAAAAACTCTTTCATTTATATCCTTTGATGATTAAATTATGTGATTATATTATTTACTTAGTTATTAAACTACAAAATAATTTAAACGATAGCTTTATAAAATTTAACTCCGCCTACCCATACCTCTTCAATTAAATTTTCTTTCATTATGTCATTAAAGATTCTCTGTGTATGTTCGTCAAAAATATTTTTTATATCCGTTTCGCTAAAAGGTCTTTTTTTTAATGTTGTAAGTAAAGCTTCTTTATTCAAGTTTTCTACTTTAAAGTTGATTTTTTCACGTGTAGGAATAAAAATATGCTGGTTATGAATTTTTGTAGAAAGTTCGAATAATCTATCAATTGAGACACCCTCCACATTATATGCCGGAGGTCTGTCGATAGTCGAAATATCCACTCTGTCTGGTTTAATCTCTTTTAAAACTTCATTTATTTTCTCAAACTCTTCTTCTTTATCATTTATACCTTTTACAACAAGGATTTCAATTATAAGCTCACCTTGATATATTTTTCTAAATTCAATCATACCTTGTATAATATTTTCAATTCTTACATCTTTATGAGGTCTATCGATTTTTTTAAATATTTTTGGCGTTACAGCATCTAAAGACAGCTTGACAATATCAAATTTACAAAGTGTTTTTTGAATTCTTTTATTGTCAATTGTTGATGAATTGCTCAAAATTAAAAGTTTTTGATTTTTAATTAAGTTTACAAGCTCGTCAAGATAAGGATAAAGTGTGGGTTCACCGTTGCTTGTAATGGTTAAAACCTCAAAATCAAATTTCTTTACCGCTTCATTAATTTCTTTTAAAATCTCCTCGGGTTTTGGAGGGTTATCATATTCATTTACAGGTTTTGCAGGGTCAAGTTCGCAGTATATACAGTCAAAATTACATCTTTTTTTATCAGGAGAGAGATCGACTCCAAGACTCATACCAAAACGCCTTGAAGCCACGGGACCGAATATGTACTTCATATATCACCTCAATTGTTATATTTATTAATGCTCACCTTTATGCATATAATAAAGTGCTAATGCAAGGGCTAAAATACTACCCGCAAGATATAGCATTTCTATAGGAGTTGCAAATTCCATATGCATAACTCTTTTAAAAAATCCGACAATAAGAACCATTACTACAACTTTTCCGAGTTTGTCTTTAAGTTCGTCTAAACTGTGAATAGCAAGTATTTTTTTTCCTACTTCACTATTTTCAGCATCATCTATTTCACTGATAAACAGTTCATAAATCCCAAATGCGAAAATTAATAACACAACAGCTATTAAATATAAATCAACAGCACCTATTATTTTACCTATTAATATTTCATGGAAATTATTCGGATGATAATTACCAAAGAAAAACAGATAAGTTTTTTTTGCAATCATTACAATATCATAACTTGCAACAAAAAAAAGAACAATACTTCCAATCATCCCAAAAACCACAGCTAATATGGCAATTAATCTACTTCTCCAAAGTCCGCCTTCAAAAAGGGCCTCAATAATTCCTCTTTTTTCCATTATTTGTCTCCCTCCATTTCTATCCATTTTTTAGCGATTCTCACTGCATTAGTTGCAGCACCAACTCTAATTTGATCCGCTACATTAAAGAAATGTAAAACTTTTGGATCATATAAATCTTTTCTGATTCTTCCCACATAGACATAATCAGTATCTGTTGCTATTATTGGCATAGGGTATTCGTTTTTTTCCGGATTATCAACCACTTTTACATCTTCAAAATTTGCGAGTACTTCTCTTGCTCTTTCAACGGAAACTTCTTTTTCACAATAAATTGTTATTGCTTCACTGTGACTTCTAAGTACAGGTACTCTCACACATGTAGGAGCCACTTGAATATTAGAATGCATAATTTTATTAGTTTCATTTACCATCTTCATCTCTTCTTTAGTAAATCCGTTATCCATAAATTTATCAATATGCGGTATCACGTTTAAAGCTATTTGATGTTGGAAGACTTCCCTTTCTTCAACTTTTTTATCAAGTTTAAAGTTAAAAACTGCTCTCATCTGTTCAAACAGCTCCTCCATACCTTTTTTACCTGCACCGCTTACCGCCTGATAAGTAGCTACGTCTACTCTTTTAATACCAAATTCTTTGTGTAAAGGTGCAAGAGAAATAACCATCTGTATAGTTGAACAGTTAGGGTTGGCAATAATACCTGTTTTTTTCCATAAAACTATATCTTCAGGGTTAACTTCCGGAACAACTAAAGGTACATCCGGATTCATTCTAAAATAGCTTGTATTGTCAATAACTACCGCACCCGCTTTTGCCGCACACGGAGCAAATTTAGCGCTTACACTTCCGCCTGCAGAAAAGAAAGCGATATCAATTTCTTCTTCTTCAAAAACCTCACAAGTTAATTCTTTTACTTTAAGTGTTTCTCCTTTAAACTCTACTTCTTTACCTACACTTCTCGCACTTGCTAAAGGAACCAACTTTTTAACCGGTAAGTCAAATTCCTCTATAACTCTTAATAACTCTTCTCCTACTGCCCCTGTAGCTCCTGCTATTGCAATATTATACATATACTCTCCTTATATTAAAATCAAATCTTTTTTTTCTATAATTTCATTATCACTTAAAATTACTGCCCTTTCAATTACATTTATCAATTCTCTTATATTTCCGGGCCATTCATAATCAAGTAACGTTTCTTTAGCCTCATCACTTAAAATTTTATTTTTAAATCCGTATTCTTTAACGGTTTTTGTCAAAATGTTTTCGGCAATTGGAATTATATCGTTTTTTCTCTCTCTTAATGGTGGTATTTTTATAGGAATCGTATTTAATCTATAATATAAATCTTCCCTGAATTTGTTATTTTTAATCATTTCATCAATATTTTGATTAGTTGCACTAATAATTCTAACATCAAGTTTTATAGGCTTTGTACCACCTAATCTAAAAAATTCTTTTTCTTGTAATATTCTTAATAATTTCGCTTGCAAATTATAAGGCATTTCTCCTATTTCATCTAAAAAAAGTGTTCCGCCTTGAGCTAATTCAAAAAGACCGGGTTTACTTTGGGTAGCATCGGTGAAAGCGCCTTTTTCATATCCAAACAATTCACTTTCAATCAAATTTTCAGGAATTGCGCTCATATTCACTGCTATAAATTCTCCCCTACCTGAATTCATGTGTATAAATTTCGCAAATTCTTCTTTCCCTACTCCACTTTCACCAAGCAGCATAACATTGACCATAGTGGGAGCAACTTTTTTTGCCATTTCAATTATTTTTTTGGTATTTTCATCGACAGCGATAAATTCAGGCTTAAATTCTGCTTTTTTACCTTTTGTTTTTTCTTTAACTTTTCTTTTTCTCTCAATAGCAGCTATTAAATCTTCTATTTCAAAAGGTTTTGTTAAAAAGTCTTTAACACCAAGTCTCAAGGCTTCTATGGCTTTATTAAGAGTTGCATTTCCGGTAATCATAATAACGTCATATTTGCCGCCAAGTTCTTTTACAAATTCTATGCCGTCCATTTTAGGCATTGTGATATCACTTATAATCAAATCAATACTGTCGTCTAACTTTTTAAGAGCATCTAATGCGTGTCTAAATTCAACAACATCATATCCCTCGCTTTTAAGCGCAAGAGATAAAGATTTTCTCATATTAATATCATCTTCAACTATGGCTATTTTCATTAATCACCTTTTAAATAAAAGTATGCTACTTGATTTTTTATAATGATATCAAATCTGTGAGGTAAAAAAACTATTTTAACTCTATCATTCTCTAAATATTCGGCATTTATTATTGTTTTGTATTTCAAAAGATTATCAATAATCTGATTTTTATATTTTGCGCATATTTCTATGGGATCTTGCGCATCAACATCGAGAGTAAATAATAATTTATTTTTGGCAGAGCTGCCCGTTAGAGTTTTAGAACATTCTAATTTTGAAGATATTAATAATGAATTTTTAATTACAGCACTATATGAAAGATAATAATCAGCAAAAAGAAAAAGGGGAAGGCTAATTATTGTTAATATATTTATTCCATTTCCTTACATCAAGTTTTACACTCATTATTACTGTATAAATACCGTCTTTAAAGCTTTCTTCTTGTATACAGGCTCCTCTTATAAGTCCGTAAACATCGGTTCTTACTTCAGAGTTTTTAAGCATTAAATCTCTCACTGTTTCTCTACCTTTAACTCTAATACCGTACATTTTTTCCGCAAGAGCTCTATATGCGTCTGCTATAGCAGCTCGTCTCGCCATAACTTTCGCTTGAGGAATACTTTGAGCGTTAGTAGGAGCCACTCCCAAACCTTCTACCTGAAGTGTAACAATAGAACTTTTTTTAAGTACGGGCGAATTTTCAATTGTGGCATCAACATTAATAGAGTTTATATCAACTGTGTCCTTTTTCACCTGTTTTTCTGATGTATCGCTTTTAGGCGCCGGCTGTTGAACAGGAGGTAAAATATTAACTTCATTTTTGATAACCTGTTGAGAATTATACGGTTGCGGCTGTGATTGTTGTGTATTAGCAGTCTGTGCAGGAGTATCACTCGTTGTAGCTGCACAACCTAAACTAAATAACGCTAAAGACGCAATAATAACTTTTTTCATTCTTAAGCCTTTTTTGTTTTCAATATCGGCATATTTTAAAAAAATTTTACTCTTCATCGTCAAAAAGAGTCCCTTCTTCTTCTTTTTCGCTCGGAGTTTTCGCAAGTGAAACAACTTTATCACCATCATCAAGTTTCACAACTCTTACACCTTGAGTGTTTTTACCTGTTTTGCTTATGCTATCGATAGAAACTCTTATCATTTTGCCACTGCTCGTAAGTACCATAAGATCATGATCTTTTTCAGTTGCAACAACACCTACAAGATCTCCTGTTTTATTTGTAAGTTTCATGGCGATAACACCTTTACCGCCTCTGTTTGTAAGTCTGTAAAGGTTTGCTTCGGTACGTTTTCCGAATCCTTTTTCGCTAAGTGTAAGAATTTCTTGGTTTTCATCTTGAAGCGCAAGTGCTCCAACAACTTCATCACCTTCAATTTTAAATCTTATACCTGTAACACCTCTTGCTGTTCTACCCATTTCCCTTACGGTATCAACAGGGAATCTGATTGCCATGCCTTTTTTAGTAACGATAAAGAGTTCTTTATCGCCCGGTTCAACAATTTTAGCTGTTACAAGCTCGTCTCCCTCATCAATTGTAATAGCTCTAACACCTGTACTTCTAATGTTTTTAAACTCGCTTAAATTAGTTCTTTTCACAATTCCGTTTTTAGTAAAGAATGCTAATGATTTACTCTCATCAAAATCTTCGGTTTTGATTATAGTCTGTATTTTTTCGTCTTTATCAAGATTAATAAGATTTACTATAGCCTTTCCTTTACTTGTTCTGCTACCTTCCGGAATTCTATAAACTTTCAGCCAGTGAAGCTGTCCTCTATCTGTTATAATCATTAGAGTGTCATGTGAATTTGCTACATAAAAGTCTTCAATAAAGTCATCTTCATAAATCGTAAGGGCTTTTTTACCTTTACCGCCTCTGTTTTGTCTTTCGTAAGCTTTTAGAGGCACTCTTTTTACATATCCTCTGTGAGTGATTGTTACAACCATCTCTTCGTTAGGGATTAGATCTTCTATATCGATTGCGTCATAATCCTCTTCGATGTTTGTAAGTCTTGGAGTCGGATATTTTTTCTTAATTTCAAGAAGTTCGTCTTTAATAACTCCGTTTAGGATATTTTCGTCTTTAAGAATTGAATTTAGATATTCGATTTTTTCCATAAGTTCTTTATATTCGTTTTCAAGCTTTTCAACTTCAAGCGAAGTAAGACGTGCAAGTCTCATATCAAGAATAGCCTGAGCCTGTACGTCAGTAAGCTCAAATCTATTTATGAGATTTTCTTTTGCTTCTTTCGTATCGTTTGATTTTTTAATAATTTCTACGACTTCATCTATATTTGCAAGCGCAATTAGTAAACCTTCTAAAATATGCGCTCTTTTTTTAGCTTCTTCAAGTTCGTAAATTGTTCTTCTTATAACTACTGTTTTTCTATGTTTGATGAATATGTCAAGAAGTTCAAACAGATTGAAAAGTTTCGGCTGTTTGTCATAAATTCCCAGCATATTAATACCAAAGCTTACTTGCATTTGAGTATGTTTATAAAGGTTGTTTAAGATTATTTCGCTCATTGCGTCTTTTTTAAGCTCAATTACAACCCTGATTCCTTCCCTGTCACTTTCATCTCTGACTTCGCTGATACCTTCAACAACCTTATCTTTTACCAGATCACTAATTTTCTCAATCAGTTTAGCTTTATTTACCTGGAAAGGAAGTTCGTCTATTACGATTACTTCTTTGTTCCCTTTGTGTTCAATATGGTGTTTCGCTCTTATTTTAATGCTTCCTCTTCCCGTTTTATATGCTTCGATAATCCCGCTTTTACCGAAAATAGTACCGCCTGTAGGAAAGTCTGGCCCTTTTACAAACTGCAGTATATCTTCGAGTGTCGCGTCTTTATTGTCAATCATATAAATTAGAGCGTCAATAAGCTCTTCAAGATTATGAGGAGGAATGTTTGTCGCCATACCTACGGCGATACCACTACTTCCGTTAACAAGAAGGTTTGGAAACCTTGCTGGTAATACTACAGGTTCTCTTTCAGTTCCGTCGTAGTTCGGAATAAAATCAACAGTATCTTTATCTATGTCTTTTAATAATTCTTCAGCAATTTTAGTAAGTCTGGCTTCCGTATATCTCATAGCCGCGGCATTGTCACCGTCAATGCTACCGAAGTTCCCCTGCCCGTCAATAAGAGGCATTCTCATAGAAAACGGCTGAGCCATTCTTACAAGTGCTTCATAAACCGCACTATCTCCGTGAGGATGGTATTTACCTATAACATCCCCTACGATTCTTGCAGATTTTTTATATGCACTTCCGGCTGTTATGCCCATTTTATGCATTGCATAAAGTATTCTTCTATGAACTGGCTTAAGTCCGTCTCTAACATCCGGAAGAGCACGTCCGACAATTACACTCATTGAATATTCAAGATAGCTTTTTGAAAGAGTCTCTTCAATACTAACAGGAATTACTTGCATTAATATCCTTTAATTTTCATTTTTGAGATATATTATACCAAATTATTTCTTCAAATTTGCCAAAACAACGCTCAAAGCAACATTTACTCCGTTTTTTTTCAGACATTCTTTAGCCTCATTTAATGTAAGGCCTGTAGTGGAAATATCATCTAATAATATAACATCAATTTCTTTTGGACCGGTATATTTAAAATCTCTCGGATTGTTTAATCTATATTCTAAAGATTTACCTGCATATTTGGTATTGTTTTGTGAATGTAGGACATGATATATTGGCGTAACATATGAATTCTTCATACTTTTAGCCATTATTGCGGTATGAGAGAAGCCTTTGTCGATTTTATCATCTATAGGTATAACATAAAACGAATCTTTAATCTCTGATGCAAACTTTTTTAAAGACAATCCGGATAATATTTTAAATATCCTATGACCGAATTTATCATATTTATATTTAATTAAATGTTCAATACTTTCATAATCATAAAAAGAAACTATATTGTTATTCTTTCTTATTTTAGGTTTCAAATATCTCGATTGACACTTTTGACATATTACCTCAAAAGAAAATTCATCACATGATATACATTTAAAAATCGTCTTCCTTTTTTTTACCGTATTTAATCAACAAATATATTGCTATAACCGCCCCTAAACTAAACAATGCTGCACCTGAATAAAACACTTTGTCATTACCGGCGGCGGTTCCGCCCATTATCATTCCTATTGCCATAAACATTATAAATGCCGCACTTACACCCATTATCTCCGGTAAAGTAAACTTTCTATTTTTATAATCCTGCATTGTTATCCTTTATATTGTTTTAGTTATTTTGAATGTTTCCATTTCAACAAAATTTAAAATTTATTTATAATGTTTTTTATATTCGTATTTTAATATATCTTTCCCTGTATCACACTCAGTAATCGAAATATATTCACCGCTATTATAAAATATTGAATACTGGTCAAATTTTTTAGCTATATTGAGAGCCTCTTCTTTTTCAATATCATAAATTATAAAAGATTTTTCACTATAATCAAACAGCTCTCCTATGCTTAAATAACTTTCATAACCGAAAGCTTTTATGACGCTTTCAAGTTCTGTATTTCTTAAAAAATTCAAAAAATCATTGTATATCATACCTTTAGGGTTGTATGCGGTAATGATAGCAAACTTTCTTTTTAACGTTTCAACATTTTGCGGTAAAAATTGAAATGAGATCCACTCTCTTCCACTCAAAGAATGAATCATAAATTTTGTATATTTTAAATAATCCTTATATTTCTTTTTAAAATCAAGAACAATTTCGCCGTCTATAAGCAATGCGTCTTCCGCTTCATCATAAATACATTTGCCTATATAATCTCCTATACCAATTACATTAAATCTCAATAGAATCCTTTTTTTGTTATAATTTAATCAAAAAAGGTATATAAATGAAAAACATTTTATTAATATTAATGTTATTTTTTACAGGTTGTAGCATTAAAACAGCTCTTAAACAAGACCCTTTATATGAAAAAACGTTAACTTATACCCAAAGAGGACAAATTATAAACTCTCTCGAAACAAAAGCCTTAATTGACGCCGTATATCTCAACCCTCTTTTTAAAGACAAATTTAAAAACCCTACTTTTTTAATAGGCGTTTATAATGATTTTGACAATACTTTAAATAATGAAGAGTTTAATTTAACACTAAATGGACAAACTCCTGTAAAAATAACCCAAAACATACCTTCTTTTATTTTATATAAAAAATTTCCTTTTTACAATGAATGGATGAATTATTATATCGTAGAATTTAATGAAACACAAAAACCTTATATATTAGAATATAAAAGCAAACATTGGGGAGAAGTTAAGTTTACTTTTTAAGAATTTTATGAAGAGTGATATTATTGTCACCAAAAATATGGCTGTATATAACATAATTAGCTATAACTTTTTTACCATACTCCCTACTCTCATCGTACGGTACAAGCTCCATACTTAAAAAAGGTTCATATTTACCTTTGTATTTAAAATAATTTTTGACTCTTCTGTTTACAAAACCTATTCCTCCATTATAAGCATATGCAACCATTAACGGATCATGAAGTTTTGAAAAAAGCCATTTAATATGCTTGACACCAAGTCTGATATTCTCCTTATAATCAAACTGATTAAAAACATTTGAATTATAATCCCTAATTAAAAACGGCATTATTTGCATTGTTCCCAATGCATAACTTCTACTTACACTTGCAGGTACAAATCTGCTTTCCTGTCGTGCAATACCGTAAACAAATGATTTTAATGAAATGTTTTTATCTTCATATATATTTGGAGTAATAAATAAATTATATTTAAATTTAAAAGCTTTATCTAAAACAAGCGCTTTTAATGCAATACTTTTATCCGAATCCAGCTCTTTTGCAAAAGTAAACAGATCTTTTCTTTTTTTGAATTCATCCCAAAACTTAAGCACTTCCCACGGATTTGTCTGATTGTATTTAGGTGATTTGACAGAATTGTAAATTATATTGGTTTTTATAAAAAACTTTTTCCCGGCTTTTTCATATGCAAAAAGTGTATAAATATCAATCCGTTTATTGTTTAAAAGTTCTTGAAATGCTGCATTATTGCCTAATTGCCACATCCAAAAATATATTTTTGTAGTTTTTTGTTTTATTGAATAAAGAACTTTTTTTGCCAGCTGTTCGTTTTTGTTTTTTAATGCGTTAATAAAAAGCCACCATTTAATCTTATCATCAAAGTTTTTATAATCTAAACCCATTAACGACTTTTGAATTTTAGGAAGGTCGTTCAACACAGCATATTTTACAAACAGATAAAAATAATTATCTTCAAACAATGTAAAATCATTAATAATTTGATCAATTTTTTTATCGGGGTAATTTAAAATAAAATAGTATCCTAAATCCCTGTCTTTAAAAATGAATGAAAAATTATTATTTAAAAAAGCAAAAACAGCCTTTTTTACTTTTCCTTCCGGAAGATGATTATACAAGTATTTTAAATCGTCTTTTTTTAATTTCGACATTGTTTTTAAAGACAACCCATTATTTAAAATACAACTAATATTCACCTTCCTTAAGTATTCCGGTTTTACATTAACACACATATAAATATCTCTAAATATTGGACTTTTTCGTGATAAAATTCTTAAATGTTTAAAAGGTTTCGGCTTATATAAAGAACTATAAGCTTTATAAGCTAAAGTAGTCGAATTGGTTTCTCTCATAAACTCTGTTAAATAAAAATCTCTTACATAGCTTTTAGGATGCGTTAAAATTTCTGAAAGATTTAAAGAAAAAAGAAAAAGAGGAAATAATAAAAAAAGAAGCCTCATAACGAAATAATAATATTATTTATTAAAATTTGTAAAAATTGTAGAGCTAAAATTAATATAATCGGAGCAATATCAAAGCCTCCGAATGTTGTCGGGATATATTTTCTAATCCATCTGTACACTGGTTCAGTCACATTCCAAAGAAATCTCACTATAGGATTATATGGGTTTGGCTGAACCCAAGTTATAAGTGCCGCAATAATAACAACCCACATATATAAATTTATAACGATTGATATAAATTGCAGTATAGAAACTAACAATGCATTCATCTATACTCCTTTATTATCATTTTAAGATATGGTTTCATTATAGCATATAAGTCTTTAATTTCCGGTCCTTGTTTTGAACCTACCATTAACATTCTAAGAGGCATGAATAACTTTTTCCCTTTAAGTCCGGTGTTATTCATAATTCTGTTTTTAAAATCGTTATAATTATCTTCAAATTCGTTATCCAAAATCTCTTTTTTAAGAATTTCTATCTCATCATTAAATTCATCAAATTCTTTTTTAGTAAAAATGTTATCTAATTTCTCTTTTAATTCTTTAATTGTTGAGACTTCATCAAGATACAGTTTTGCCAACGGTTCATACTCTTCATGATATCCTATATATCTTGTAAGTTTTTCTATTTTTTTCATATGTTCTTTATTGATAAATCTAAGTTTACCCAAGTCAAATTTAGCAGGTGCACGTGAAATCTTAGTAATGTCAAAAAACTCAATTGCTTCTTTTAACGTAAAAATTTCTTTTTCAAAGCTATTACCTAATAATATTAAATAATTTGCAATAGCTTCCGGCAAAAACCCTTCTTCCAAAAGCCACTTAACAGAACTTGCATTGTCACGTTTGCTCATTTTTTTACCCTCTTCATTCAAAATGATAGGTAAATGAGCATATTTAATTTCTTTATCATATCCTAAAGCGTCTCTGATTGCTATCTGTTTTGGTGTATTACTTAAGTGATCCTCACCTCTGATTACAAGTGAAATATCATAAAGCATGTCATCAATAGCACATGCAAAATTGTATGTCGGCGTAAAATCTTTTCTCATAATAATAAAGCTGTCGATATCAAAAGGAGAAAAATCAAAATCACCTTTTATTAAATCATTAAATTTAATATTTTTTTCCGGTTTTTTTAACCTAACAACAAAAGGTGTTTTTTTATCAAGATATTTTCTAATTTCAGTTGATGTTAAATTCTCACACTTACCACTGTATCTGTAAGGCCTTTTTTCAATTTTTGCTTTTTCTCTTTGAAAATTAATTTCTTCTTCATCACAAAAACAAACAAAAGCTTTTTTATCGTCTAAAAGCTTTTTCGCCATTTGTTGATGCATATGTAAATTAGCGGACTGATAAACCACATTATCATACTCAATACCAAATAAATGCAGTATATCAAGTATTTCTTTATCTTTACCTTCAATGTTTCTTTCTTTATCCGTATCTTCTATTCTAATTAAAAGTTTTTCATTTTTTTGTTTGGCTATTATATAATTGAAAATAGCAACTCTTAAATTTCCAATATGCATATCTCCTGTTGGACTTGGTGCAAACCTTAACATTTTACTCCTTAGATTTTTCTAATAATTTAGCTACTATGTTTGTTTGTGTAGCATATTCAGCTAATTGATCTAATTCTGAAAACGTAAGTTTAGCATATTTTTCAAGTTCTAATAATTTTTCATAATACCAATCAGGATTATATTTTGTAATACCTTCTGCCTGAACTCTAAGAAGAATTTCTTTACCTAATTCATGAATTTTTTTATGGTGTTGAATGAGAGTATGATAATTTTTGAAGTTTTTAAGCATCTCTTTAATCTCAGGTTTATTTAACCATTTACCAAGTTTACATGTTTGATCGGTAATATTAATAATTGATTCATCCACTTCCTCTTTTGTAATTGCGGAATAAATATTCGACTTATAAATAATATGTCCGATTTTAAATGTTATAAATATTAATTTTAATGTGTTTTTATCAGAAATCATACTCACATCAGTTAATTCTTTTTTCAGAACATCCAATACTTGCTCAAAATTCTGAAGTGTTCCATAAGATTTATCCCCGATTTTCACAACCTGATTGGTATTTTCTTCTATTCCGTTAAATTGCTGCTGCAAGGTTTGTATGGTAATAGCAATCTCATTTGTAGCTTTTTGAGTTCTCTCCGCCAAATCTCTGACATTATCCGCAACAACTGCAAATCCCCTACCATGTTCACCGGCTCTTGCAGCCTCTATAGCGGCATTTAATGCTAAAAGATTCGTTTGATCGGCAATATCTTTAATAAGCTCTACAATATTTGAAATTGAGTGAATATTTTCTGCCATTTGTGTAATTTCATTAGAAGTTTCTTCAACTTTTTCGCTTAACATGGCAAAATCGTTTTTACTTTCTTGCATTAAATAATATGTTTTATCAGCTTGATTTGTAGATTCTTTAACCTTTGTTGTAATTTCTTTAAATGCATGGTCTATTTCAAAAATTTCATTTCCGATTCTCTCTAAATTTGCAGTTACACCACCATCAATTTCCACAAACTTTTTAGAGAGCTTACTCATTCTTTCAACTTTTTTAGAAATTTTTAATGACTCAATTGCTTTTTCAAATTCTTCGGCAACACCTCTAAATTCACCATGCAGACCACTTGGCATGATATATCTATACTCATCACCGTTTATTATTGCTTGAATTGTATTTTTAGATTCTCTGAGTAAATCTTCAATCTGATCCAACATTTCATTAATATTCCACCCGATTTTTGCTTCAAGTGAAGTCTCGTCATCTAAAATTATTCTGCTTGAGAGTTTTCCATTATACGCTTCTTCCACAGTTTTATGAACTTTATTAAAAATGTCTTTTTGTGAAGATTCAATTTTTGCCTTATTTGAAGGAAGAAAATGAGCAAGAGCTATTAAAATCACATATAAAGCCACTGCTATATACTCTTTTAAATAAATCAAATAAGCAAGAAGTAAAAAATTTATAGTTAAAATCGCTATAAGTCTTAAAGTCATCATCTCTTTTATTTTCATGTTTTAACCTTTTTGTAAATTAAATACCAGTTCATGGTATTTATCAACAATATTTTCATCATCTGCACCTAATACCTCTTTTAACAATTCGTAACTTGCGGACATACCGCCACTTTTTTCCGCTTCTACAAGCTGTAAATATATCGGTTCAAGTGTTTCTATCCCTTTTCTTGAAGGTTTTTTTCTGAATGAGGTATAACCAATTATATTGCCGTTCAAATCCAAATCAGGAGTAATATAAGCCAAAACCCAATAATATCCGCCGTCTTTTCTTAAGTTTTTAACAAAACCGAAAAATTCTTTTTTCGCTTGTATTAAATCCCATGCAATTTTAAAAGCAATTTTCGGCATATGCGGATGTCTGATAATATTATGATTTGCACCAATCAATTCTCTTCTGCTCCATCCGGCCATCTCCACAAAAATTCTATTACAATAAGTAATATAACCTTTTAAATCTGTTTTTGAAACAATAAAATCATTTTCATTTATTACTTTTTCATCATTAGTGATTTTTTTAGGAGCATCTAATTTTGAAAGTCTTTTCCCGGCTTTTAATTTTTCTTCTATTTTTTTTTGATCAACCATAATGATTTTTTCTCCTTTTTCCTTTATCCCCAACCCATTCATTAAAAAGGTCTAAAAAGCGTCAGGTAATACATAGCTGCAAACATTATTACACTTGTCCAATAAATTACATGTGAAAGTGTATTAGAAAGCGTTTTGTTTTTAAATGCTATAAAAGCTAAATATATATTTAAAAGCATCGCAAGAATGTCGATAGAAAGTTTTGTATGTATCCATAACCCGCTTTTGGCCACTTGTGGAAATGCGAGCATAAGTTTTGTTCCGATATATAAGACCAATAACATAAAGATTAAACTTAATACGGCAAGAATTTTTGAATTTTCTTTGCAAGCAACAGATTTAGCAAGTGAAACCATAAAAACTGCCCAACCGAATACAAACAGCATATGCAAATACAAAAGATTCATCTCACACCTTCGTTTTAAAAAAATTATATAAACAAATATTCACTTTGTCAAATTGTTGTAGTATCAATAAACTATTTATACACACAAAAGACACTATTAAATTAGTACAATGTAAAATCAATGTAACATAATGTTAGGTGTCTGGCACTATTTATAGACAATAAAGGAAGCCAAGGGATTATTTAGGATCCCTTGCAACTTCCTGGCCGTTAACTTTGATAATGATATTGTTATCATCTGCATCAAATTCAACCCTATCGCCTTCTTTAACTTTTCCTTCAAGGATAAGTTCGGCAAGTCTGTCTTCAATGATTTCAGCCATTGCTCTTTTAAGTGGTCTCGCACCGAAAATCGGATCGAATCCAACCTCAGCGATAACCTCTTTAACTCTGTCTGTGAGAGTAAGCTCAATTTCTCTCTCAGCCAGTCTTTTTGTAATTTTTCTAAGCAAGATATCAACGATTTGTTTAACCTGTTCTTTGCCAAGTGGGTTAAATACAACCACATCGTCAAGTCTGTTTAAGAATTCAGGTTTCATTCTTCTTTTAAGTTCAGCCCAAACCGCTTCTTTTCTTGCTTCCGGATCTTTAATTTCCATAATGATATCGCTTGCGATGTTACTTGTTAAGATAATAATTGTGTTTTTAAAGTCTACTGTCACACCTTTATTATCTGTAAGTCTACCGTCGTCAAGCACCTGTAACAGGATGTTAAATACATCCGGATGCGCTTTTTCAATTTCATCAAACAGAATTACGCTGTACGGTCTTCTTCTAACAGCTTCTGTTAACTGTCCGCCTTCTTCGTATCCAACGTATCCAGGCGCAGCACCGATCAGTTTAGATACGCTTATTTTATCCATATATTCAGACATATCAAATCTGATCATCGCTTTTTCATCATCAAACAAGAATCTTGCCAATGTCTTAGCTGTTTCTGTTTTACCTACCCCTGTAGGTCCTAAGAACATAAAGCTTCCGATTGGTCTGTTTGGATCGCCAAGTCCCGCTTTATTTCTTTTAATTGCTCTTGCTACAGCTTTAATAGCTTCATCCTGTCCAACTACCCATTTTTTAAGCTCGTCTTCGATATGCAGGATTTTTTCAAGCTCGCTTTGTAACATTTTATTTACAGGAATACCTGTCCATTTACTTACAACATCTGCAACCGCTTCTTCATCAACAGCGTTTTTAAGAAGCGTACCTTCTTTTTGCATTTCTTCCCATTTTTTCTCAAGTTCTTCAAGTTTTTTAGTAAGTTCAACTACTTTACCGTATTCGATTTCAGCCGCTTTTTGGAAGTTTCCTTCTCTTTTAGCGATATCAGCTTGAACTTTAAGTTCTTCAATTTGCTGTTTAATCTCAGCTATTTCTTTTAAAACTCTTTTTTCTTCTTCAAATTTAGCTTCAAGTCTTCTTTTTTCTTCTTCAAGATTAGCTAATTCTTTTTCAATTTCAGCAAGTCTTTTTTTAGATTTCTCGCTCTCACCTTCCATTTGAAGAGCCTCTTTTTCAACCATTAGCTGTTCGATTTCTCTTTTAATTTTAGCAAGTTCGAACGGTTCGCTTTCGATTTGCATTTTGATTTCAGCCGCAGCTTCGTCTATTGCGTCGATTGCTTTGTCCGGCAGGAATCTGTCACTGATGTATCTGTCAGTCAGTTTTGCCGCAGCTACGATTGCTTCGTCTTTAATAATTACGTTGTGATGCGCTTCAAGTCTTTCTTTAAGACCCCTTAAGATTCTGATTGCTTCGTTTACGCTCGGCTCGTTTACCATTACTGGCTGGAATCTTCTTTGAAGAGCCGCGTCTTTTTCGAAATATTTTCTATATTCTTTAAGTGTTGTCGCACCGATTGTTCTAAGCTCTCCTCTTGCAAGTGCTGGTTTTAGGATGTTTGCGGCGTCCATACTACCCTCACTCGCACCCGCACCTACGATTGTGTGAATTTCGTCGATAAATAATATAATGTTAGGATTTTGTTTAACTTCATCCACAACGGCTTTTAGTCTGTCTTCGAATTCACCTCTGTATTTTGCACCTGCAATTAACGCAGTCATATCAAGCGCTACGATTTGTTTGTTTTGAAGGCTTGTCGGTACTTCTTTTTTAACGATTCTTTGAGCAAGCCCTTCTACAAGAGCTGTTTTACCAACCCCCGGTTCACCAAGTAAAATCGGGTTGTTTTTAGTTTTTCTGATAAGAATCTGCATCATTCTGTTAATTTCTTCATCTCTTCCGATTACCGGATCAAGTTTACCTTCTCTCGCTTTCGCAGTAAGGTCGATTCCGTATTTGTTTAATGCGTCGAGTGTTTCATCCGCACTTTTGCTCTCAATCTTTTTATGCGCCCTCTTATTGCTTCAAGAGTTTTTTTAAGCTCAAAAAGATCTACAAATTTCCCAAGAGTGTCTTTAAATCTGTCAAGGTTTGCAATAAGCCATGTGTCAACAGCAACATATTGATCACCAAGTTTAGTTGCAAGTCCTTCAGCTTTTTGCAGACTTTCAATTAATTCTCTTCCTATTTTAATAGACTCTTTTGTAATGTTATCAACTTTTGGAAGTCTGTCTACTGCACTTTTAAGTTCAAGCTCAATAGCAACTTTATCTACACCCATTTTATTTAAAGCTTGGTTTAATACAGTATTTGTATTAGTCACAAGTCCCCATACAATATGTAACGGATGTACTTCCGGGTTTCTGTTATGCAATGCAAGACTTAAACCGCTTTCAAGTGCTTCCATCATTTGGTTTGTTAATTTTTCAAATATTCTTTCCATATTTCCTCCTTAAAAGTTTTATGTTAAGCGTATTATATCACTTTAGTCACTTTATGTCAAGGTTTTTTATATAATTTCTTAAACTTTGCTTAAACTATTCCATTAGGAACGAAAACAGCTATATATTTGCTAATAATTACATATATTTTACTTTTAATAAAAAATATAATAGAATTTCAAAAACTCCGAAGGAGCAGCTTTGAAAAAGTTATTATTGGCTTTATTATTAATAACATCATTATTTGCGGAAAATCAACAAACAAGACTCGCTGCATACGAAAAATTCGTAAAAGTAGTAAACATGATAGAAGCATATTATGTTGATGAAATAAATACGACTACTATAATAAATAAAGCATTAAAAGGCTTACTACCTGAACTTGATGCACATTCAAGCTATCTTGATAAAAAAGCATATAAAGAATTAAAGGTACAAACATCGGGAGAGTTCGGTGGACTTGGTATAGTTGTCGGTATGAGAAATGGTGTTTTAACCGTAATTTCACCGATTGACGATACTCCTGCTTATAAAGCTGGAATTAAAGCCGGTGACATTATTTTAAAAATTAATGATAAAGCCACAATTGATATGACACTTGACGAGGCCGTTAATCTTATGAGAGGAAAACCGGGTACTAAAATCACACTTACAATAGTAAGAAAAGGACAAAAACCTTTCGAAGTTGTAATTACAAGAGGTATTATTAAAATCAAATCTGTAAAAGCTAAAGATTTAGAAAACTACCCTGAAATCAAATATATAAGAATTTCTTCATTTGATAAAAATGTTGTAAGTAAATTAAAATCCATTCTTCCAAAATTAAAAAAAGAAGGTAAAAAAGGAATTATTATTGATTTAAGAAACAATCCGGGAGGTTTACTAAACCAAGCTACAGGAATGCTTGATTTGTTTATTGATAAAGGTATTTTAGTTTCTCAAAAAGGTAGAGTAAAAAGCGAAAATGAAGTATATTATGCACACAGAAGAGGTACATACAAAAACATTCCAATCGTTGTACTTGTTAACGGCGGAAGCGCAAGTGCCAGTGAAATAGTCAGCGGAGGTCTTCAGGATCACAGACGTGCGGTAATAGTAGGTGAAAAAACATTCGGAAAAGGAAGTGTTCAGGCCATACTTCCTGTAAACAAAGACGAAGCAATCAGACTTACAGTTGCAAGATATTATCTTCCGAGCGGAAGAACAATACAAGCAAAAGGTGTTACACCTGATATTATTGTTCATCCTGGAAAAGTTGAAGAAGAAAACCTTACAGAAGCCGCAATTAAAGAAGCAAATCTTAAAGCACATTTAAAAGCTGAATTAAATAAAATAGATAAGAAAAAAACAAAAAAAGAAAATAAAAATGTTCAAAAAATTGACGGTGATTTACAATTATTAACCGGAGCAAACATATTAAAAGCATTAATAATAAGTAAAGGAGCAAAATGAAACTGTTATATGAAGGTAAAGCAAAAAGAATTTATGAAACTCAAAACCCTAACGAAGTAATTTGTGAATTCAAAGATTCATTAACTGCATTCAACGGTGAAAAAGCGGACGAAGAAAGCGGAAAAGGTGCATTAAACTGCGCTATTACAACATTAATTTTCGAAGCGCTTGAAAAAGAAGGTATCCCTACGCACCTAATCAAACAAATTGACGAAACTAAACAGCTTGTTAAAAAAGTCGATATTATTTTAATTGAAGTAGTAGTAAGAAATATCGTTGCAGGAAGCCTTGCAAAAAGACTCGGACTTAAAGAAGGTACAAAATTACCATTTACAATAGTAGAGTTTTATTATAAAAATGATGATTTAAACGATCCTCTTATCAATGATGACCATGCTATGGTTTTAGAACTTGTAAAGACAAGAAAAGAGTTAGACCTTTTAAGGGAATACGGTCTTAAAGTTAATAAATTTTTAAGCGAATTTTTTGACAAAGTAGGACTTACTTTGGTAGACTTTAAAATTGAATTCGGAAGAGACGAAAACGGAAATATTATATTAGCAGATGAAATTACACCGGATTCATGTAGACTTTGGGATAAAAAAACTGGTAAAAAATTAGATAAAGACCTTTTTAGGTTCAATTTAGGAAATATAAAAGAAGCTTACACTGAAGTATTAAACAGACTAAAGGATGTAAAATGATAGTTGCTGTAAATGTTCATTTGAAAAAAGGTGTACTTGATCCACAAGGAAAAGCTGTTCATCATGCTCTTGAAACATTAGGATTTAAAGATGTTGATGGTGTAAGAGTAGGAAAACAAATTTTACTTGATATCAATACAGATGATAAAGAAAAAGCTATAGAAATCGCAAAAAAAGCAGCTGATGAATTATTGGCAAACCCAGTTATTGAAAACTACGAAATAGAGGTAAAATAATGAAAGTTAGTGTTATTGTTTTTCCGGGAACCAATTGTGACAGAGACACTAAATGGGCTTTTGAAAAAATAGGTGCCGACGTTGAATTTGTATGGCATAACGAACATGATTTAAAAAATCCCGATCTTGTTGTTCTTCCCGGAGGATTCAGCTACGGTGATTACCTTAGAAGCGGAGCAATCGCAAGATTTTCACCAATAATGCAAGAAGTAAAAGATTTTGCAAATAAAGGTGGTTATGTACTTGGGATTTGTAACGGTTTTCAGATACTTCTTGAATCACACCTTCTGCCTGGAGGCATGACAAGAAATGAAAATCTGCATTTTATTTCAAAATTCCACCATCTAAAAGTAGTAGACAACAACAACAAATTTTTACAAAATCTAAATGTAGGTGACATAGTAAATATTCCAATCGCTCATGCGGAAGGAAATTATAAAGTAGATGAGGAAACTCTTAAAAAAATGTATGATAATGGTCAAATAATTTTAAAATACTGTGATGCAAACGGTAATGAATTAAATCCAAATGGAAGTATAGATGCAATTGCAGGAATTTGTAATGAAAATAAAAACGTATTTGGCTTAATGCCGCATCCTGAAAGAGCAATGGAAAGTCTGCTTGGTGGAAGTGACGGTATTAAAATGATAGAAGGATTTATGAAGTGAAAAAATTTATTCTTTTAATTTTTATACCTATATTTCTATTAGCATATAAAGTAGATATACATAAATGGGGGAATAAAGACACCTTTTACGGTTTTTTAAAACAAAATTCTCTTCCATTAAGTATTTATTATAATCTACCGCCTAAAATAAAGAGATATGTTAGAGCTATACCAAGAGGTGAAAGTGTTTTTATATTAAAAGACAACAATATTATCAAACAAGCTTTAATACCTATAAATTCAAAGCAACAATTACAAATTATTAAAACAGAAAAAGGTTATGTTACTAAAATTGTTCCTATAGTTTACGAAACAGTAACAAAACATGTCTCAACGGAAATAAACAATTATTTAAGTTATGATTTGTACAAAGCCACAAAATTAAGGAGTTTAGCTTCTAAACTCGCTTATATTTTTTCAGACAGAATAAACTTCAGGGCTATTCCTAAAAACACTAAAATAGATATAGTTTACAAAGAAAAAATAAAATTTGGTGAAGTAAAAGATGTAAAAATTCTTTTTGCAAAAATTTCAAACAAACAATATAATATAAGCGCTTTTCTAAATCCTTATGACGGAAGATATTATGATTCAAGAGGAAAAAGCTTAAAAGGAATGTTTTTAGCTGCTCCTCTTAGATATAAAAGAATTTCTTCAAGATTCGGTATGAGATTTCATCCTATTTTGCATAAATGGAGAATGCATGACGGTATTGATTATGTAAACAGAATCGGGACACCTATTCATGCGGTAGCAGATGGAAAAGTAATATTTAGGGGTTGGATTAGAGGATACGGAAGAACAGTAAAAATCAGACACAAAAATGGCTATATAACAATGTATGCACATCTTCATGGATATCCGAGAGGAATATACGTAGGAAGATGGGTGACCCAAGGTCAGACAATAGGATACCTTGGAAACAGCGGTCTTTCAACTGGCCCACATTTACATTTTGCTGTGATGAGATACGGAAAATGGATTAATCCCGTAAGATTAAAAAATTCTGTAAAAGTGACATTGTACGGAAAACAAAGAAAAAAATTCTTAGCATATATTCAAAACTTTACAAAAGAGAATAGCATAGCGCTCAAATGAGATATTTAATCATTCTTATAGCTACCCTTCTTTTTTCCGCTGATTTAATAATTCAATATCCTAATTTAAAAAAAGAATATTACGAAAACCAAATAATTGATCTTAATATAAAAGTAATTACCCCTAAAGAAATGAACTTAACTGTTGTGCCTCCTTTAGGAAGTGAAATTAATATTACTAAAACAAGTCCTTTTGTATATCAAATTAATCTTAAATACAAAAATGACAATGAAATTAAAAAGATGTTTATTTTAAGCAAAAATCTATACAAAGAAATAGTACTCAACAATTTATATAATACCTCTAAAATTGAAAAAATAAAAGATTTCTGCAATGTTTTAGCAAAAGATTTAAAAATCAATAATACAATATCAAGTAAATATGATAAAAAATACAATATAATCTCTTTCACTCTTATAGGAAAAGACGCAAATCTAAAAGATTTTACATTACATTTAAAAGATGAAAATTTAACGGTTATATCTCCCGAAAAAGCAACATACTTAGGTTTAGTTGATAATAAGCAGCAAAAAATAAAATTTTATTATTTCAATACCGACAATGACAATTATCAAAAAATTGAAATTCCTATAAATATCAAAGAAGAGACAATAAGTACACAAACTGATTTAAATCCGGAAGAAAACACATTATTTACCCCAATAAATATATTCGTATTAAGCATTATAGCTATATTAACTATTATTTTTTTAGTCTATCAAAAAGTCTGGTTACTTATTCCTCCTTTGTTATTAACAGGGTTTTTAGTTTATAACAATTTACCTAAAGGCGAAGCTTACTTAAGCAGAGGAACAAAAATATACATATTACCTACAAAAAATTCCACTGTGTTTTATCAAGCTCCTATTGGAACAAAAGTAAAAATTTTAAAAAAATCTAAACATTACACAAAAATAAAAATAAAAAATAAAATCGGATGGGTGAAAAATGAAGATATTAGATAGTATTATTAGTTTATTAAAATTAGCTGCCGGGGGAATATGTGTTTTTTTTACGGGACTCCTTTGCGGTTTAAATCCAAAAAATGAATTAAAATATAGAAAAGGCTGTTCAAGGTTTTTAACCAGTCTCATAGCAAGAGACATAATTATTGAAGGTAAAATAGACCCTGAAGCAAAACTTTTGATCGGAAATCATACAAGCAATCTCGATATTGCACTTATGGAAACCGTAATACCTGAAAAACTAATATGGGTTGCCAAAAAAGAACTTGGGGAAATTCCGGTAATAAAATACATGCTCACCAAAACTGATATGATTTTAGTAGACAGAAGCGATAAAAGATCAGTTTTAAAAATGCTAAGAGAGATAAAAGACAGAACTAATAGAGGATTTAAAGTTGTTTTATTTCCCGAAGGTACAAGAAATAAAATCAATCCAAAAAAAATGATTAAATGGAAAAACGGAGCCAAAGCTGTTGCCGAAAAATTAAATTTGAAAGTTCAACCTTTTGTAATCATTAATTTACCGTTTGCATTTAAACAAAAACCTTTTAGAATTGAAAAACAAACCATTAAAATAATCTTCTTACCAAGTTTTAATCCTAACGAACATCCGAACTGGTTTGAAGAAACAAAAGCAAAAATGCAGGAAGTTTTGGATAAAGAATATTCATCTTAAAACAAATTTCATAAATAAATATTATAATTTTAATAAATACTGCTTATAAGGAGAATAATTTGAAATTCGATACAATGCTTGCAATTGGTATAGGTGGCTTTATTGGTGCGATTCTAAGAGCATATACAGCCGGGCTCGTAAATAGTGCCGTAAAACATGATATTCCTTTTGGTACGTTAAGTGTAAATTTAATAGGTAGTCTACTTTTGGGGATGTTTATAGGTGCAATCCAGTACGGAGGTATTCAAAACCCTTACATCAAGTCAATGCTCACAACCGGTATGATGGGTGCTTTTACAACATTTTCAACTTTTGCTGTAGAAAGCTTTTTTTTATTTAAAAATGCATTATACATTCAAGCATTATCATACATACTTTTAAATGTTATAGGATGCATCATATTAGCAGGAGCCGGATTTAAAGGTATTGAGGCTATTTTAAAATAATGGACAAATTCAAAACTTTATTAATCTTTCTTTGGGCTCTTTTTTTCTTTTTTATAATCTTTCTACTTATACGACATTTTTTATATTTAAGATGGTTAAAAAAACTTCAATCTACACCTCTTGATAAAACAGACATAGATGTATTGAATAAAATGGAAGTTTATAATAAACTTAATGAATACGAAAAAAAGGTCATTGCGTTTAAAATCAAAAGATTTAAAAAAGAAAAAGAATTTATAGGTATAAAAATAAATATAACAAATGAAATAAAAACAACAATTGCTTTTTTTGCATGTTTACCTACTATTTACAATAAATATTACTGCTATGACTCGTTAAAATACATTTATGTTTATCCCTACACAATAATATATAATCATAACAATACTGCCAATGGCATTATGACCAAAGAAGAATTATTAATCAGCGGAGAAGCTGTTGGAGAAAGTGTTGTTATAGTATGGGATGAAGTAAAAAAAGAGATACATCATAATTTAGGCCGTAATGTAATAATCCATGAATTTGCTCATGAGCTTGATTTTGAAAATGGTATCGTTGATGGCATTCCTCCTATCAATAAAGCTTTTTACAAAGAATGGACTAAAATAATGTTTAATGAATATGAAAAGTTTAAACAAAAATCTATTTTAAACCGATTTTTAGGCAAATATTCATTAATCGATAGCTATGCCGCAACAAACAAAGCTGAATTCTTTGCGGTTATGAGCGAATATTATTTTATGAAACCTTGTTTGTTAAAAAAACACTTTCCGGATATATATAAAGAACTAAAAAAATTCTATAAGGTTCAAACAGATGTTTGTTGATTTAAAGCATTTAGATCTATTAAAGTTTAAAGGGTGTGAAGAATGTGTGGATTGCTGCAAAAAACCGATGGCACCATTAATACTTGATGATTTTGAAAAAGTATACAAATACTTTCCAATTTTGATAGCAGAACTTGACACTTTAAAGCCCGTAATGCTATTAAGCAATAAAATCTCTTGTCCTTATCTAAAAGATAATAAATGCTCAATATATATAAATAGACCACCTGCATGTAAAATATATCCGTATTCTCCTTGGTACGATACTATACTTTTAGATTTATCTTGCAGGGGTGTAGGAATTGAAGGAAAATATTTACCAATGAAAAAAGAAGATTTTTTATATTCTGAATTTTACGAAGAAAGATTTGATAATATTATTAATAAAATAAAAAAAACAGAAGAATGGTTAAACACCTTAAAGCTTACTTTATTTAATACTTATCATGGTATAAATATATATACTATTGCAAAACATAATGATAAACATTCCTTTTTTCAAAAAGAATCGTTAATACATTTATACAAATATTTTGATTAATATCAAAATTCAAATTTATTATCTCGTAATTTATAATACTCTTCATTTAAAAGATAATAAACTTTTTCTTTATTGGTTTTTAAATCTTGGGAAATATCAATATCAACTTTTAAATTAAATTTTTTAGCAAACTCTATTAGATCAAATACATTATCTATTTTTAAAGCTTCCATAGCTTTTAATTTAAATCTCATGCCAATATCTTCATTTTCGACGATATTACGTAAGATCATCTCTTCTGGAGTCATTGATTTTCCCTACACTATTTTTATAATTCTATTATACATCACAAAAGAATATTATCAATAAAATCATATTAAAATAACTTATCACATTTTAATCTATGTAAGGAAAATGTAAAATAAGATAAACAGCAATAACGTTTTGGTGACAGACACTTTATAGGAAGTGTTTTCAAATGGCGGAGCCGACGGGACTCGAACCCGCGACCTCCGGCGTGACAGGCCGGCATTCTAACCAGCTAAACTACGGCTCCACACTTAGCATTGTAGGTGGTGGTCGCTGCAGGGCTCGAACCTGCGACCCCCAGCTTGTAAGGCTGGTGCTCTCCCAACTGAGCTAAGCGACCAACAACATTTTATTAAAGGATTAGGACTTTTAGAAGTGGTGACCCCTACGGGACTCGAACCCGTGTCGCCGCCGTGAAAGGGCGGTGTCCTAACCGCTAGACGAAGGGGCCATAGCGTGGTGACCCGTGTTGGATTCGAACCAACGGCCCTCTGCTTAAAAGGCAGATGCTCTACCGACTGAGCTAACGGGTCAGCTTTTCTTTCACAACTTGTCGTTGTGGACTGAAATTATATGGAAATTATTTTTTAATGTCAATAGATTTTTTCAAAAAATTCAAAAATTTTTTATTTTTTTTGAAAATTTAGAAAATCATTTGTTGGACTTTGCGGAATAATCTCTTTTAATGTATCTTTATGACATTTTGTACATGTTTTTAGTTTTTGATGTTCAGGAATCGGAGTGTGAGTTAGTTTTTCCCTACTGTGACAGTCAAAGCAGTCCGCACCGCATTCACTCATAGCTTTTTCATTGTGATTAGGATGACATTTTGTACATGTTATTAAAAAATGGTGCTTTTTATAATATTTATTGTGTTTGTCGTACTCTAAAGGTTTTAATTTAGGATGGCACTCAAGACAGTCACTGCTGCATGAAAATGCAATACTAAGCGTTAAAAACAGTGCTGAAACATATTTCATCATCTACTTCTCCTTTTCATAGAATATTTTAAGACAGTTTCGAGGTTTGTTTCCGTTTAAGAAATCCTTTAAGTTTTCAAGTGATATTTCCATAATTCTAAACAGCGCCTCTTTAGTATAATAAGCCATATGAGGTGTGGCGATTATATTCTCTTTTTTTGCCAAATCCCAATCTGGAAGCACATCCGCAGCAATTATCCCCTCAAACGACTCATACACTTCTTTTTGGATTATTTCTGCTCTTGCAGGATTAACTATTACTTTTCCTTTAAAAGATATTATATTTTCTTTATTTATCAAATTTTTTGTTGCTTTTGTAAGTGGTAAGGCTATAAATAAAAAATCACTATTTTTAAGCACATATTCAAGATTTGTTGTGTATTCTACACCGGGTATGTTTTTTATACTTCTATTAAATCCGATGACTTCCGCATTAAACCCCAACGCGAGTTTGGCTATATATTTTCCAATTGTGCCGAGTCCCAATATCCCTACTGTTTTACCGGCTATTTCACAACCCTTTAAATCGGCATAATATAAACTGCCTTCTTTAAGTCTGTTTATTGCAATATAAGTCTTCCTGATAGCCTCAAAAAGCAGTGAAAAAGAAAACTCTCCTACCGCAGGTCCAGCATACCCTACTACATTACTTGCAACTATCCCTCTTTTATAGATTTCTTCCAAATCAAGATGATCAACACCGGTTGAGCGCGTCTGGATATATTTTAGATTAACAAAACGTTTTAGTGTGTTTTTGTCTACTTTTGAATGAATAAATACGGATATCACATCAAAATCAAAAACACCCTCATACTCATTTACGGGTTTTTCAAAAAAATATAACTCATGCTCTTTTAGATTTTGTTCAAAGAAGGATTTTTCTTCGGGTTTAATTTCAAAAAAGGCGATTTTCATAGCGGATCCTTATGAATTTATATTCATAAGGTTATTATACACCTAAAAAAGAAAAAAGAGAAGATTATTCTGAGGCTTTTGCTTTTGCTGCTTTTGCCGCGGCTCTTTTTGCTTTTTTATATTCGGCAAGTTCTTCACGGCTTTTTGCAGCTCTGATTTCAAGCTCGCGCCATTTTTTTTCAACTTCTTTAGGATTATCTATTTCGTTGATAAAATATCCGAGCTTAGGGTCTTTAATAACACTCTCACCCATTACAGGAGTTCTAACTTCAGCCTGTGTTAAACACCCTTCTTCCGCTTTAGGACAAGCATCGACACACGCACCGCAGTAAATACACAGATATGGGTTGTAGTTATACTGTTTCTTACCGCTCTCAATATCCACAACTTCAAATTTTATAGCTCCCGGAGGACATATATTTTCGCATTTGTCACAAAAAATACAAAGCTCTTCATTGTAAAGAATGGTCCCTCTGTATCCTTTAGGCTCAGGAGACGGGGCAAAAGGATATTTAATCGTTTCAGGCTTTGAAACGAGGTTTTTTAGTGACTCTATAAACATTTGTATCATTTTTACTCCTTTATCTCGCCGTACAGCTCATACAAGGATCGAAACTGAGCACTATCGCCTGGGCGTCAGAATATTTTTCACCTACAAACAGCTCTTTTAAAACAGGAATGTTTGCATATGTCGGCACTCTGATTCTTACTCTCTCAAGTACTTTTGTTTTGTTTCCTTTTAGATAATAAAAACATTCACCCCTCGGCGCTTCAACCCTTACAAAAGTTTCTCCGTCCGGTCTTCCTTTTACTTTAACCCTGTGCTCACCTTCAGGAATACCGTCAAGAATATTTAGACACATTTCGATTGAATTCATAATTTCATCAAATCTCACCATGTTTCTGGCCCATACATCGCCTTCGGTTCTTGTTTGGAGTTTGTATCCCACTTCTTCAAACGGAAGATAATCATATTCAGCCCTTGCATCCGTTTCAAGTCCGCTGGCTCTTGCGATCGGACCTGCTGCATTGAATTTTTCGGCCATCTCTTTTGAGATTGTACCCACGCCTTTTGTTTTAAGAGCGAAAGTGTAGTCGTTTTCAAAAAACTCAATTAATTTTTCTGTATTTGCTTTAAGCGTTAAAAGTTTCTCCCTTGCAAAATCTTCGGTTTCTTTATCGAAGTCTCTCGCAACACCGCCTATTATCTGATAATCGTACTGAACCCTGTTTCCGGTGATTCTCTCAAGTATGTCCATTACGTCTTCTCTGTATCTGAATGTCTGCATAAAGAGGTTCTCATATCCTACAACCTCCGCTACGTGACCGTTTGCAAGCATGTGGGAGTGGATTCTGTCAAGCTCCACCACAAGCATTCTTAAATAGTCTATTTTTTTATTCGTTTCAATTCCGAGCAGTTTTTCAATACCATGTGTATATGCACCAGCGTGAGTGATAGAGCAAAGCCCGCACACCCTTGCCACAAGATACGGCAGCTGAGTATATTCAAACCTCGTAATCGCAGCTTTTTCTATACCTCTGTGTACATATCCGATATTAACCGTTACATCAGTAATAACTTCGTTTTGTGTTTCAAATAAAAAGCTCACCGGCTCCGGCAGCGCAACATGCTGTGATCCGAAAGGTACAATTATTTTATTACCCATTTGCTTCCCCTTTTCTAAGCGGCGCCTGCGGTGCATCCGGTTCGATAAACACACCTTTTGCCGCATTTTCTACATCAAGTCCGAACAAGTCTGCCAGTTCCCATTCAGCAATCCAAGCACTCGGAACAACGCTTACGATTGAAGGGATTTTTGCATCATACGCAACATTCTCGGCTCTAAACACTACCAGTTTGTTTTTGTCGTAATATTTTGAAAATATCCAGTCAATTGTTACGTTTCCGCCGTTGTCTGTAGCGTTTACCGTTACGTAGTGATATTTTTTTTCGTCATACCATGCTTTTATCAAATCCACCACATTGTCTATTGTGGCTTCAAAAAAGGTTATTTCAGGATTAATCGTCATTTCTCGCTCCTAATTTTTCAAGTAATTCATTTGAATGATTTCTCATAAACTCTTTTTCTTTTGTTTTTTTCTCCCAGATTTTAACCGCTTCAACCATTCCGTCAATTACGGCTTCAACCCTCGGGGCACATCCGGGAATCCATACATCTACGGGAATTATGTTGTCAACCCCGTTTTCCACATGGTAAAAATCCCTGAAAATTCCCCCGCCGTGAGCACATGCGCCCATAGCCACAACCACTTTCGGCTCCGGCATTTCAAGATAGAGTCTTCTAAGCACATCGCGGCATCTTTTCGTAACCGGACCAGTTACCAGCAGAATATCTGACTGCTTAGGATTTCCCCTGTTTAACATCCCAAATCTCTCAATATCGTATTTCGGTGCAAGAGCCGCAAGTATTTCAATATCGCATCCGTTACATCCGCCTGTGTTGTAATGCAAAATCCAAGGGGATTTTTTTCTGAATTTAGTGAATATTCCCATAATTACCTCCATAATGCCAAAAATATAATATTAAGCGCTGAAATAGGAATCAGTACAAACCATGAAAACTTAACCATTCTTCTGAAATCAAGCCTTGCAGTTGCATTGTCAAGCGCATTTACGAATAAAAATACGAACAGCACAAGCAGTGCGCCAAGCCAGTAGTGGCTTCCACCGAATAAAAACACAAAGAAAAACACATATACATACTCTATCCATTTACCTGTATAAACTGCTTCGTAAAACGGTCCGCTGTATTCGATTTCAGGTCCGCCGACAATTTCCTGATGAGCTTCCGCAACGTCAAAAGGGGATTTGTGCAGCATCATAGGAATAGCAAGCACAAACGCCACAAACACAACCGGCAGCTGCAGCAGAGGGATTCCTTCATAACTTAAAATATCTTTTAAATTAAAACTACCTACCACCTGGTAAAATCCTACCACCATAAGCACCATCAAAGGCTCATAACTTATCATATGCATAAGCTCTCTCATAGCACCGATAACACTATAAGGACTTCTTACACTAAACGCACCGATTGTAAGTGCAAGTACCGCAATAACATGGAAAAATACCGCAACAAGCAGGTCATTACCCATAAACAGCACAAGAAGCGCAAACCAGCTCGCTACAAAATACATAATCCCCATTACCGCATGCAGGGAATGAACCATCATAGGTCTTTTGTCCATTAATTTAAAAAAGTCGTAAAAAGGCTGCATAAGTGGAGGCCCCACCCTGCTTTGCATTCTGGCTTTTACGATTCTCTCGACTCCGTAAACAAAACCGCCTATTATCGGCGCAAATAAAGTTAAAATCAGCATAAACGTTTGATTCATAATAAACCTCCTCCGAGAACTAACACCATTACAAACAGTGCAATACTAAACGCAATCAAATAGTTTTCATATTTTGAAATACATACGAAGTTGTATGTTTCAATGTGTCTTGGGAACGCTTCACCGCAGTTATACGGCATTGCGGTATCGACATTTTTGAAATGTACGAAAAACGGCAGTGCATGGATAAGAAGCAGTATAACCAAAGCACCCATAATCTGCCAGAAATAAAGAGTCGAACTGTTGATAACAAGTGAAAGGTTATCAGCATGAATATTAGCTACGCTGCCGCTAAGCTCAGTAGCAATAGGCACTATCTGTGTAGCTATAAACGGCGCAATAAACACGGTTAGTGCCAAAAGCCATGCGTAATACCAGATTGATACGAAATTGAATCTTTTTGGAAGCGGCAGAAGTTTTACTTTTTCAATACCGTGTGACTTTCTCACACTGATACCCAATACTTTCATATAAAGCACGCTTAAAAACGCACTTCCGGCACCTACGTAAAGAATTAAAAGCACATAGCTTCCATGAGTTAGAAAACCGCTTGCCTCTTCGATCATAATCCATTTACCTATAAACGTACCGAAAGGCACAAACGTCATGTTTAAAAATCCGAAGAAAATAAACATTAAAGTTAAAGGTGCCCTTTCGATAAGTCTTCTCATCTCTTTAATGTATTTAACATGGAAAACTTTTTCAAGTACACCGGCTTCAATAAACAAGAATCCTTTTGCAAACGCATGGAAAAGGATTAAAAGCAGACTTGCTGTAATTGCGATAGGTGTGCCTACAACCGCAGCAAGCATCATAAGCCCGAGCAGAGATATTGTCGAATAAGCAAGAATCTTTTTGAAATTATCCTGTGTAAGGGCAATTACCGCAGCCGCCACAAACACAAATCCGGTAGTTATAATTAAAAGTTTCGCTAAAAGCGTACCTTTAATAATTGGTGAAATTCTAAGAAGCAGATAAGGAGCGATTTTTACCATTGTAGCCGAGTGTAAAATCGCACTAACAGGTGTCGGCGCCACCATTGCACCGAGCAGCCACTTATGAAACGGCATCTGAGCGCCTTTAACAAGCGCGCTTAAACTAAGAAACCCGAGAGCCGCAAGAGAAAGTGTTTTAGGATCTGCATTTAAAAGATCCGTAAAATGATACATTCCGCTTGTTTTTATAAATGTAAGAAGTGCGAAAAGAATCGCCACTCCACCGATCTGATTCATCCATAAAGCTAAAATGGCATTATTTACAGCTTCCCTGTCCATTCTAAACCTGATCAGTACATATGAAGCAAGTGTTGTTGTTTCAAACAGCGCAAAAAACCACTCTATATTGTTAACACTTACGGCAAAATTCATAACACCTAAAAACCAGATTAATATTGCAACAAAGCTGTGTTTTCCTTTTTCGTCGTATTCCATGTATTTTGTTGCAAATATTGCAATAGGAACACCGACAATCGCAACAATCATATACATAAACGCAGTAAGTTTATCTACATATATATTTGCAGTATTTGAATGTTCAATCATTAAAACGACGATAATTAAAAGAACCAATTGAAGAATTGCTAATGCTGATACCAACATACTTTTGTTTTTAATCCCCTGATATAGGAAATAACCCAAAAGTCCGAAATCATACACTGTAATTAAATAATTCACCCAACTTGGCGTATCCATCAAATATGGCAAATTTCCGCTTGAATATACCATCCATGCAAAATACCCTAAAATCGGTAACATTGCAAATGACAGTACATTTGTCAAAAAATCGTTTTTTGCCAAATAGATTACAAATGCAGCAATCCACGGCAATACGATACTCATTGTAATGAATAAATCCATAATACCCTCCATAAATATTTTGCAATAGTATAATAATAGCAAATGAATGTTCATTTAAATAATATATAAATTAAACTTATATTAATTTATTTCAAAATGTGCAAAAATGTTACATTATTCAAATGGTATTATTTAAATGGATTTTAAATATATTAAAGTAGTAAATTATTTGAGTTTTAGTTTTCTTTCGTATCTTTTAAGCATAGTTATATTACCTAAAACGCCGCCTTGATGGATATATAATATGTCCTTTAAATTATGGTATAAAACAGTATCCCACCCGACTGGATCATATAATAAATCAAATTCTATTCCAGAATTTTTTAAATCGTCCCATAAATAATATAGCTCCGGGTAAAGTTTTCCATAATGATATTTTTTTCTTGGTTTTAAAATTGTTGGCGTTTTACCCCCACCAAGCCATTTAAATTGTTTTTTGAGATAATTTTCATCGCCTACACAGGGAACTGTTAAAACTTCAACATTTACATGCTTTGAAAGAAAATATGCAGTCGTTCCGGTACCGCTTGGAAGAAATATTTTTAAATTATGTTTAAGTGCATATTCATTCACTTCTTCGGCAAGTTTTTTTATACCAAATTCACTCTCTTTAACCCTGCCGCCCTCTTCTATTATTAATGTTTCTTCATCTTTCAGCGACTTTACAAACTTTATTAATTTTTCTCCGTTTAAAGAAGTTTCAATTATATTCGCACCGTTTTGCAAGGCTTTTAAATAGTTTCCTTCCGGGTTTTGTCTTAAATATTTTGGTATATGATTAGTATAATAAATAAAGTCCCATTTTTTTATTTTACAAAGCTCACTTAAACTCATCATTGCGTTAGATTGATTAGAACCGAATGAAATTACTCTTTTAATGCCAGGAAATTCATTTTGTAAGAAGTAATAAAACTTTCTTGCTTTATTGCCGTTAAATATTTCATTTAATAAATCGTCTCTTTTTATATGATAGAAGTTATTTTGAAAGAAAAAAGGGGTTATTGGAGAATTTTCGATTCTCCAACTATTATTATTCATTAGATTGCTCTTAAATCTTTATACGCTTCGATTACTCTGTTTTTCATCGATTTTTCACCCTCTCTTAGCCATTTTCTCGGATCGTAGTATTTTTTATTAGGTTTATCTTCACCTTCAGGGTTACCGATCTGACTTTGAAGGTAGTCTTTGAATTTTTCAATATAACCCTTAACTCCTGCCCAGAACGCCCACTGAGTATCGGTATCGATATTCATTTTTACAACACCGTAGTCAATTGCTTCATGAATTTTAGAAAGTTCACTACCGCTTCCTCCGTGGAATACGAATCTGATAGGTTTATCGTCACTTAAATTAAATTCTTTTTTTACATATTCCTGAGAATTTTTAAGAATTATCGGTTCAAGTTTAACGTGCCCAGGTTTGTATACACCGTGAACATTTCCGAAACTTGCCGCAATTGTGAAAAGGTCGCTCACTTCGCTAAGCTCTTTATACGCATATGCAACGTCTTCAGGCTGAGTGTAAAGTTTTGAGTTGTCGATTCCTGTATTGTCCACGCCGTCTTCTTCTCCGCCTGTTACACCAAGCTCGATTTCAAGCATAATATCAAGCGCGCTTAATTTTTTAAGGTACTCTTTACATGTTTGAACATTCTGTTCAAGAGGCTCTTCGCTTAAATCAAGCATGTGTGAACTGAAAAGAGGTTTACCGTATTTTTCTTTGTGTTTAGCGTTTGCTTCAATTAGTCCGTCAATCCAAGGCAAAAGTTTTCTTGCCGCATGGTCTGTGTGAAGAATTACAGGAATTCCGTAAGCTTCAGCTAAAGTATGAATATGTTTTGCTCCTGCAATAGCACCAAGAACAGCAGCTTTTTGACCTTCATTGTCAAGACCTTTACCGGCCCAGAAATGAGCTCCGCCGTTACTGAACTGGATAATAATAGGAAGGTTTACTTCTTTTGCCGCTTCCATTACTGCATTTACTGAGTTTGTACCAACTACGTTTATTGCAGGAAGAGCAAATCCTTTTTCTTTGCAGTAATCAAGTACTTTAGCAGCTTCACTACCGCTTAAAACACCAGGCTTTACAAAACTAAAATCCATTTAAGCCTCCTTATTTAACTTTAATGTCTACTTTTGAAGAATCTTTAAGTTTTTGAATTTCTTTTTGTAATTTAGCTCTTTTTAGATATTCGATAATTTGAAGTTTTACTTCATTTAGAGGCATATAATTTTTTTCATTTTTTTCTTCTACTAAAATTACATGATATCCGAATCTTGTTTTAACAGGTTTAAGTGTTAATTCACCTGGTTTCATTTTATTTACAGCTTCTGCAAACGGTTGAACCATTTGTTTTGGATCAAACCATCCAAGCTCTCCACCGTTAACTTTTGTAGGTCCTGTTGAATATTTTTTTGCAAGTTCTGCAAATTTTTCTTCAAGCGCTTTACCATGAAGTCCTTTTAATTCGTTAATTAACTTTTCAGCTGTTTTTTCGTCTTTTACAACAATATGTCTTGCTTTAACTTTTGGAGTAGTTTTAAAATATATATCTTTGTTTTCTTCATAGAATTTTTTAACTTCCGCATCAGAAATTTTCATATTGTTAAGTTTTTGCTTAAGCCAGTAATCAACCGCCATTTTTTTAACAAGCGCTTGGAATTGAGGAGTTTTTTCCACACTTTTAGCTTTTTTATATAAAACCATAGTATCAACATACTGTTTTACAAACTGACCTACGTGCTGAGCAGGTAAATCTTGTAATCTGATTCTGTTATCAGCTGTCATTCCTTGTAAAAAATTATTAACATCTTTTACTGTAACTTTTTTACCGTCAATTGTTGCAACAACAGTATTATCCGTTAAACCTTTCATAGGTTTTCCCGTCATTGATGCATTTCCCATACCACCTTGCATTCCAGGAAATGCAAATGCAGCTGCCGCTATTAATCCACCTAATACTATTTTTTTCATAAATTCTCCTTGTTTTTTTATTTTATTTATTGTATTTGTTTAACGTTAATTATACCTTAATTACGCCATATTGTGTATTACATTTTGAACATCGTCAAGTTCTTCAAGAACTTCTATAAGTTTTTCTACTTTTTCAGCAGTTTCATCATCCACTTCACTTTCATTTGTCGCTACAAGCTGAACGTTACTTTCTAATATTTCAATACCATCTATATTATTCACGGCTTCCAAAACGTTATTAAAATCTTCCGGAGCTGTTTCAATTACGAGTACTTCATTCAGTTCTTTAATATCTTCAGCTCCCGACTCAATAGCCGTTTCCATAACTTCATCATCTTTATCGCTTCTGTTAACTACTACAATACCTTTTTTTTCAAACATCCAAGCTACGCTTCCGCTTGTTCCGAGGCTTCCTCCGGCTTTTTTAAACGCGTGTCTTATTTCCGCCACGGTTCTATTTTTGTTATCTGTAAGACACTCAACCATAATAGCTACCCCGCCAGGACCGTATCCTTCGTAGCTCACTTCGCTTAAAGTAACCCCGTCAAGATTTCCTGTCGCTTTATCTATTGCTCTTTGGATATTTTGCATAGGCATTGAGTCAGCTTTTGCTCTCTCAACCGCAAGTCTTAAAGCAGCGTTCGTATCAGGATTCCCTCCTCCCTGTCTTGCTGCTGTCATTATTGCTCTTACGTGTTTTGTGAAAATTTTAGATTTTTTAGCATCTTCTTTTGCTTTTATATGTTTTACTTTAGACCATTTATTATGTCCAGCCATAATTCTCCTTTGCTAAAATATTTGTTATTATACTATAAAACTCATTTATAAATACCAAGTATAAAAATCATTTATATAACACTTAAAGGAGAAGCAATATGGTATTAAGAACACCTGAAGAGCTTGAAGAAATAAAAAGACGCTTTTTAGAACATTATAAAGGAAGTCAGACGGAACTAAATTACAAAAACGACTATGAGTTATTGATTGCAATAATTTTAAGTGCACAATGTACAGATAAAAGAGTAAATATCATTACACCGGAACTTTTTAAAAAATATCCTGATATAAAAAGTTTAGCGTGCGCAAATATTGATGATGTAAAAAATATAATTAAATCATGCTCTTTTTTTAACAATAAAGCCAAAAATATAATAGAAATGGCAAAAATAGTAAGAGATAAATTCAACTGTAAAATTCCACATGATCACAAAGAGTTAATTAAACTTCCTGGTGTTGGCAATAAAACCGCAAACGTATTTTTAATAGAATTAAACGGAGAAAACAGAATGGCGGTGGATACTCACGTATTCAGAGTAGTTCACAGACTCGGAATTACGGATGCGAAAACTGTTGAGCAGACTGAAAAAGACTTAGTTGAAGCTTTTAAAACGGACCTTAACGAATTACATCAGGGATTTGTCCTATTCGGAAGATACATATGTACCGCAAAAAATCCGAAATGTGAAAAATGCTTTGTTCCAGATTTTTGCGTTACTAAAGAAAGTTTTAAAGCAAAATAATTATTTCTCAAATACTAAAATCCACTTTTCTATTTCTCCGCTGCCGTAAAGTGACACCGGAATTTTATTTATAAGTTTCATGTTTGTCATTTTACAGAGTTTTTCCACACTATGATAATACTGGACAATATTAGCCTGTGATTTTTTATAGCAGTCGCCTTCTTTTTCAAATAGTGTAATCTCAGTTGTTAAAATATCATCTTCAAAATCGGAATAAAGTACCCCGAACCTTTTTTCATCTTCTGCTTTAAGCGTTCCTATTGCAAGGTCGTTCATCGCAAAAAAGCTGTTTGCATCAAATATAAAATACCTCTCAACTACATTTTCAACACATTTAAAAAACTCTCTCAATTCTTTATCATTCATATAGTTTATAACATCAAAAATAGCCACTCCGGCATCAAAGGTTTCTTTCAAGTCGCAAACATTTTTTACTTCACAATCACATTTATTTTTTGCCCGCTCAATCTGAGTATGACTTAAATCGATTCCTTTTATTTTTAACCCGCTAAGTGAAGCAAGCTCACAAAAATCACCACTACCACAACCAATATCAATTACATTCTTAACATCAAGGTTAATTAATATCGAAATGAATTTACTCCATAAAATATGTGCAGCTTCTTTATCCAAAAAAAGATCTTCAATCCTCCCATACAGCTCAAGCCCCATACACAGCCTTTACTTTTTCCAAAATGTCAATAATTTCTTCTTTTTTTTCAATAAACGAGTTTTTGTTTGCTATAAGTCTCGCACTTGAGCTCATGATAACTTCTTTTTCCTCAAGACCGTTTTCTTTTAATGTGCTCCCCGTTTCTACAATATCGACAATAACATCACTAAGCCCTACAAGCGGAGCCAATTCAATTGAACCGTTAAGTTTGATTACACTTGCAGGAATTCCTTTTTTAGAAAAATATTTTTTTGCTATATTTTGAAGTTTACTCGCCACTTTTATTTCAGTTTTATCTTTATAACTCTCATCACCTTTTATACCGGCTACACTAACACGGCATTTTCCAAGTCCCAAATCCATAAGTTCAAGTACATCACTCTCAAGCTCTTCCAAAACATCAAATCCCACTACACCTATATCAGCCGCCTGGTTCTCGACATAAGCCGCAACATCCCAGTTTCTAACATTTAAAAATGTAAATCCCGCTTTTCTTAAAATAAGTTTTCTGTTTTCAAACTCAAAGTCTTCATTAAAAATTTTCTTAAAAATATTTAAAACCTCTTCAGCAATCCTACCTTTTGGCAAAGCAATCGTTAAACTCATTTTTTCTCCATTTCCTTTATTGTTATCATCATTCCTCTAAACACCAAATCATCAATATATTCGGACTTTTCAAACATATTGCACAAAAACTTACCATCACCGCCGGTAAAATATATTTTTTTATTTTCAGCCACTTTTTCTATCAAACATTTAACTGCGCCTATACTGCCCCAGTTCAATGCTTCATCAGTAGAATTAGGTAAATTATTTTTTAGCGGTAAAGGTTCTAATTTTAAAACTTCTGAAATTGTACCAAAAGCTTTTTTAAAAGCATAAATCCCGGGAGATATAAAACCACCTAAATGTCTGGCGTTTTCCATAATATCAACAGTAATGGCACTTCCTGCATCAACAACCACTCCGTCTTTTATACTTTTGCATGCCATTATCCTGTCTATTCCGAGGCCTTCATATCTGGTTTTAAACTTGACGTAATTTTTTAAATTAATCGCATGAGGATTTTTTATAAGTAAGTCTTTTTCTTTTTCATTATTGACGCTTATATAATATACTTTCTCCTCAAAAGAACAGATGTTTTTTATGTGTGTTATGTTTCCGTCTTTATATATATGATAATTAGTATTGCCTATATCAACCAGCACCATTTATAATCTTCCAATCGTTTATTTTCTCTTTTGCTTTAGAGCAAATAGGCCCGTTTAAAATCAAGATTTTCTTTTTATACCTGAAGTTTATCTCTTTGGGCAAAAATTCATACAAGACATCGATATCTTTACTTAAAAACCTGCTTTTTTTGTCAAGTTTTAAAACAAAACAGTATTCATTTTTTAAATTTACTCCCAAATAAGCTTTTAATTTTTTTCTCGTATTTAATTTAATTTCATTTAATTTTTTACAGATAAGATCATTTTTCATAAGTAGTTCTATTAACTCTTTAAATTCTCCTTTTTCCATTCTCAATTCTCCATTAATTCAAGAGGATGATATTTTATTACCGTATCTTTTAAATTCTCTTTTTGAATATGTGTATAAATCTGTGTGGTATTTAACGAAGAATGTCCTAAAAGTTCCTGAACCACCCTCAAATCCGCACCGCCTAAAACAAGAGCTGTTGCAAATGAATGTCTTAAAACATGAGGTGAAACGTTTAAATATTTTTTAGTTATATTAAAAGCGCTAATTCTGCTTAAAGGTTTGCAGTCTTTATTCACAAACAGATATTCACTCTGACATGGCCTTTTTTTAAGATATTCTTCAATAGCGTCAAGTGCCACTTTTGCAATCGGAACAATCCTTTGCTTTTCACCTTTTGCCATGGTTACTTTTACCCAGCCGTTTTCTATATCACTTATTTTAGTATTTAAAGCTTCACTAATTCTAAGACCGGTTGCATAAATAAAAAGAATTAACGACTTATCCCTTAAATCAAACCATTTTTCAGGTTTTATATTTTTAATCGCATTTAAAATTTCTTCTTTAGTTAAAAACTTAGGTAAAGTTTTTGGAATTTTTGCCTGTTTGATTTTATGTTTGGTGTCACTCATTCCGTGTTTGTATGCAAAATCAAAAAAAGAATTTATTGAACTTAGTTTTCTATTTAAAGAGCGTTTATTGCCAATGGAAGAAAGAAAGGAAATAATATCCATATTATCTGCTTCGATAATAGGTTTTTTTATATATTCTTCAAACTGAAGCAAATCTCTTTTATATGCTTCATATGTGTTTTTACTTACGCCTTTATTTATCTGTAAATATTCTAAAAACGCTTCTAAGTACCTACTCAATCATAAAAACCTTATCTGCATTATAAATTCTACAACCGTCAAGTTTAAGCTGTTCATTATATTGAGTTTGAAAATCATTCCCGGTATATACCGTTACATTAAGTTCAGGAGTTATTTTTAATAAATATCCTCCTCTTTCCACAGTCCATATGTTACCGTTACATACGCTCGGAGCAAAAAAACTTGCATATGGAAGCTTTACTTTTTTTAACTCTTTTAAATTGCTGTCAAGCTTAATAATAGTCCCATCGGCAGTAAAAATATAAAGACAACCATCATAATCGATAATATGTTTAATATCAGCTTTATAATCTATTAAATAAGAAGGATTAAAAAGTATCAATTTACTCGGTGTTGCCATGAAAAGCTGATTATTTACTATTTTTAAAAATATAACGTTATCATTAAACTGGTTTTGTGAAATATTCAGACTTCTTATATATTTTCCGTTGTTTAACTCCACAACTGCAACATTTCCGGTCAACAAAGGATATAAAATCAGATCTTTATAAAAAAGAGGCTGGGCATGTAAATATCTAACACTCAAAACTCCGTCACCTTCAAAAATGAATTTCATTTTTTTATTATTTAAATCATAAACACCATATTTTCCGTTTTCAAAAACAACTGCGACAAGATTGTCTTTTCTTGTTGCACTAAAAATTAAAAAAGGAAGTTCGTAAACTTTTTTTTGAGAAATCACATAAAGTTTTTTGCCGCTAACGGCTAAATCTTTATTTATTTTTATAAATTTTCCTAATTCATTACCTTTTTTATCAAAATATACTTTTTCAACCCTAATACCGTCATCGAGAATATCACTTTTTTTAACGTATTTTAATTTTAACGTAGAAAACGTTAATGTATTTTTTGTATATTCGCTTAAAGACTTGTACTCATTGTTTACAGGAAGTTTTTTATGTTCTGTTTTTTTAGGTTCATAAACCTTAACAGAACATCCCGTAAAAAAAATAACCAGTAATATTAAAAGATATCTCATTTAACTATCCCGTAATGCAATAAAAATTTTGCAATTGCGGCAAATTCTGAATTTGGGGTAATCTGAGTATAAAGTTCTTTCGCTTTTTCACGGTTACCCTCTTTTAAGTATATTTTAATTAATGCGACTCTCACAGGATCTTTTAATATTTTATAATCTGGGTTTAAAAGATAATTTTCAAGTGATTGTTTGTCGCCTTTTAGCATTGCAATTTTATATGCGGCAATTGCTTTAAGTTCAGGTGCAGTTACTTTTTGCAAATCTTCAATTTTATCACTTTGAAGTAGATAGACCTGATACAGGTTTTCATTTGATTTTACTTTTTCAAGTGCGGCTTTATCGTTAGGGTTTTGCATTAACGTATCAAAAGCGTTGTTTGAAGATATCAGTTTTTGTGTCTGAATATACCCGTATACAGCATTACCTATTAAAATCAGCGCTGCGATTGTTACACCGGCAATTATCTGTTTTTTATATTTTTTTATAAATTTTTCAAGTTTAAATACTTTTACTAAAAGTTCCTCTTCCTGTTTTAGTTTTTCTTTAATCTCCACTTTCAGCCTTTTTTATGTAATTTTACCAAATATTGCTCGATTTGATTTAAAATCCCTTTATTTATCTCAACATTTAACTCAATCACTTTTAAATTAAGGTTAAATTCTTTAAGTTTTACATAATCTTTCATGGTGGTTACGATCGTTTTATCCTTAAACTTCTCAATATCTTCAGGTTTAAACTCATAATGATCAGGGAAAAATTTATATGGCATTTTACAGTACTTTAAAAGTCTTTCGGGTTTAGATATTGCTGAAATCAGCATATCACCCTCGGGACATCTTACATTTCTTTTAAAATCCCTGCCCTCTTCCAAAACCAAATCGGCAAATCTCAAAGCAAGTCTTGGATACCTGTATCCGCCTGCAGGTATGCAAAAAGGGTTTTTGATTTTTTGATCAAGTACGATGTTTAATTTTTTAAACGGTTTGTCAAACCCGTCGTCAAGTATCACAAAACCGGCACCAAGCTCTTTTGCTTTTAAAATCCCTTTTTTTCTGTCTTCACTCACAATCACAAGCGCTTTTGTCTTAAGTGCTATTTCCATTGCCTCATCACCGCTTGTTTTTACATCCGTTACTATATCACCCCACTCACTCACAACCTCAAGGCCTTTAGAATTCCTACCGTAACCCCTTAAAACCACAGCCGGTTTATAACTTTCAAACTCATTTGCAAGAGCTATCGAAAAAGGAGTCTTACCGCTGCCGCCGATTATTATATTTCCAATAGACACAACCGGAATACCCAAATCTTCAAATTTTCTTGGAAACTTAAAATGTATTACCGTCATATAGATTAAAGAAAAAGGAAGTAGCAGAATAATTAACGGCCAGTGATACCATTTAGGATAAAAAAGCATTTCTTCTGCAAAAGTATGAAATTTTAACTTTAAATTTTTCACTTTACACTTTTCACTTACAGTTTTATGTCTCTTTCGTATAAAAAGTCGTGTGTTATCGTTCTGCTTTTAAGTTTTGCGATTATCGGCATTTTTCTTTTGAACTGATTAAAATAGATCTTTTTAAGGACAAACTCAACCAAATCTTTATCGTATTTTCTTAAAAGCTCCTCTTTTGTGGCTCTTTCATCCACAAAATCCCTCAATACCGCATCAAGTTCTTCGTATGTGTATCCGAGCTCTTTTTCATCGCTCTGGCCTTCCCACAGGTCAGCGCTTGGCGGTTTATTTATAATCTCTTCGTTAACTCCGAGGTATTCGGCAAACTCAAAAATTTCCGTTTTATAAAGATCCCCTATTGGATTTAATGCACTCGCAAGATCTCCAAAAAGCGTCCCGTATCCGAGTAAAAGTTCGCTTTTGTTGCTCGTACCGATTACAAGAGCTCCGAGTTCCGCACTTTTATCATAAAGAATAGCCATTCTCATACGTGCAGAGAAATTTCCGAATCTGACTTTATCATCAATAGGATATGCGTTTAAAAGCGGAGCGATCGAGATTGTTTCATGGTCTATGTCAAACTTTTCACAAAGTTTAAGAGCGTCTTCAACGCTTGATTTGCTTGAAAACTGTGAAGGAAGTAAAAAGGCTTTAAAATTATCACCGAGAGCTTTTTTCGCAAGTACGGCTACAACGGCGGAGTCAATCCCTCCGCTTAGTCCGCATATACCCTTTTTAAGCCCGGTTTTTGTAATCTCTTCTTGTATGAATTTAATCAAAAACCTCTCAATCAGCTCCCATTTCCCAACGTTGGAGAGTTTATAATTCTCCATTCTCAATTCTCCATTCTCCATTATTTATCAGCTCTCAATATAGTTTTTCAAAAACTTCCCGATGTTAGGGTGTCTTAGTTTCTTAATCGCACTGCTTTCAATCTGTCTTACCCTCTCTCTTGTTACATTTAATGCTTTTCCGATTTCTTCAAGAGTTCTTTCACTCTTATCAGGCATCAGACCGAATCTCATTTTAATAACCGCTCTTTCTCTTTCGTTAAGCTGTTCCAAAATCTCTTCGATATGTTTTCTAAGATCCTCGTTTACAACCTCTTCATAAGGGTTCGTAAATGTTTTATCTTCGATAAAATCTCCGAATTTTCCGTCTTCCTCTTCTCCCACAGGAGCTTCAAGAGACACAGGTTCTTTTGAAATTTTCAGAATCTGTTTTACTTTTTCTATAGGCATTTTCATCTCTTTGGCAATTACTTCCAAAGACGGCTCTTTTCCTTCTTCCTGCACGTATTTTCTTACGATTTTATTGATCTGGTTAATGTTTTCAATCATATGTATAGGAATTCTTACCGTTCTTGCCTGGTCTGCAATGGCACGTGAAATTGCCTGTCTTATCCACCATGTGGCGTATGTTGAAAACTTATACCCTTTTTCAAATTCAAATTTGTCAATAGCTTTCATAAGCCCTATGTTTCCTTCCTGGATCAGATCAAGGAAAGGAAGACCACGGTTTGTATATTTTTTAGCGATACTTACAACAAGTCTGAGGTTCGCCCTTGCCATTTTTTCTTTGGCTTCGGTTGTGATTTTTTTACCGCGTTTTAGCTGTTCAAGGATTACTTCGAGTTTTTCAGGCTCCATCCCGAACATATTTTCACTGGCTTTTTTTGCTTCTACAAGCTTTTTGATATCCATATAAACGTTTACCATCGTGTGTTCCGGAACCATTGCGGCGATATCTTCTTTACTAAGCTCGGTAATCTTGCTTAGAATTTCTTTGTGAAGTTTTCTTAGCTGTTCATTGAATAACGGCAGTTTATATTCTTTTTTCTTAAGTTCTTTTTCAAAATCCTTATCACCTTTAAGAGCGGTTTCAACTGTTTTAACGATTTCATTGATAAGTTTTGACGTATATCCGAGCTCGTTAAGAGCTTCTTTTACTTTTTTCTTTTTAAATGTAAGCTGCAGGATTTTATGCAGTCTCTCAAGCTCGTCCATATCTTTTGCATTAATTACCTGATCGTATTCATCAAGTACTTTTTCCCACTCTTTTTTCGCTTTTTCAAGGTTTTTGAAAAGTTCGTTGATTCTTTTTTCACGGATTGAGATTTTTTTCTGTCTTTTTCCTTCTTTTGAATCCTCATCATCAACTTCTTCTTCTTCAACAAAGTTTTTGAAAAGTTCTTTTACCCTTCTTTCCCTGTTTAGTAGAGGCTCTTTATATTTAAGTACAAGATCTATTAAAAAAGGAATTGAACAGATCGCATCAAGAATAATCTCTTCACCAAGCTGAATTCTTCTGAATATTTCAATTTCTTCGTCTTTATCAAGAAGAGGTATGTGTCCCATTTCCCTCAGATACATCCTGACAGGAGAATCGGACCTGCTCCATTCAAGCAGTTCTTTGTCTTTAAGAATATCCTCTGCAAGTTCTTCTTTTTTTCTTTCTCTTTCTTCTTCGTTTTTAACAACGTCTTCAAGGTTTTTAAGCTTAGCAACTTCAGCTGCCGTCATTAGTTTGATATTGTATTCTTTTGCGGCTTTTAGTATCTCTTTACTTTGAGTTTTTGTAGGAACTTTTGGTAATAAATTAACAATAGTTTCATACGTAACAATTCCGTTTTTATTGGATTTAAAGAGTTTTTCGAGTTCTTTTGGCAATGCCATTAATGCTCCTTTTTTTGTGTGAGTAGTGTGCAATGGATAGTTTAACGCTATCGATTGCAAACCACTCATTTTAAGAGTGGAATTATACTAAAAATTTTTGGAACGCTTATTGCTTTACCTTTATAAAAAGGCTTTACATGATAAACGGATATTACGACGCCACCGGTGCTATGGTCACTCAGTTCAACAGGCTAAACGTTATATCAAACAACCTGGCAAATGTCAACACTGCAGGCTTTAAACAAGACGATATTATAATCGGCGATTTTGAAAGATTGTTTAGTGAAAAAAGAGACAATCTGCCACTTGAAAACAACACCAAAGAAGCCGCCAAATTTATAAACAGAAATCTTAATAAAGTACCTATCGTTGTGGAAGAATACACAAATTACGATATCGGAGATTTACAAAAAACTTCAAATCCGTTGGATATAGCCTTAAAAGAAAAAAATCAGTTTTTTGCAATCAACACTCCAAACGGAGAAAAACTTACACGTGCCGGTAACTTTAATTTAGACGCTAACGGATACCTTGTTACAAAAGACGGTTATCAGGTTCTTGACGAACAAAACAATCCTATTCAATTGGCACCATCATATCCCGTAACTATAGACAAAAACGGAAACATTTATCAAAACAACGAAAAAGTAGCTACTTTTAAAATTGTAAAAATCGACAACCTAAACACTCTTAAAAAAGTAGGTGACAATATGTTTGATTTTATTCCCGATACAGCTACTATTGACACTAAAAACTCAACACTGCAAGGATTTTTAGAAAAATCAAACGTAAATCCGATTCGTGAAATGACAGACTTAATCGAAACAAACAGACTTGTAGAACAGTATCAAAAAGTTATGACAACATTTATGGATGATTTAAATCGTGACGCAATTGAAAAACTCGCCAATGTAAGGGCGTAAAACAATTGATAATATACAATGTAAAATAAAAAATAAAAAATTGCCAAGTTCCAAGTATAAAAAAGGGCAAAACGGGAAAAAGAGTAGAAAGAGTAAGTGAAAAAAAGTGAAAATTGTCAGATGTGTTTTAATATAACCATGACTTTGTGGGTATAAAGAGAACCGAGATTTGAGCAGTACCAAACACCAAAGCAATAAGCATAACAAATCCAATTATCAATATAGCAATGGCTATTACACCAATAAATCATAACAAACTTTAACACCGCTAACTAACTTTAACAACCTATCAACATTTTGGAACGGATTTTGCTTTGAATCAACAACATATATAAAAAGGATTTAAAATGGTAAGAAGTTTGTATACGGCAGCCACAGGGATGATGGCACAGCAAATGCAAATAGACGTAGTTTCAAACAATATTTCAAATGTAAACACTATAGGATACAAAAAGCAGCGTGCTGAATTTGCGGATCTGTTTTATCAGACAATGGAATATGCCGGAACATCTACGTCCACAACGACACAATCGCCTACGGGAATTAATGTAGGGCTTGGTGTAAGACCTACAGCCGTTACAAAAATATTTTCACAGGGAAATTTTAAAGAAACGGGCAATAATCTTGACGTTGCAATCCAGGGAGACGGATTTTTTCAAGTGCAACTGCCTGATGGAAGAATCGCATATACAAGAGACGGTGCTTTTAAACTTGATGCGGACGGAAACATCGTAACAAGTGACGGCTATAAATTAATCCCAAACATTACACTTCCCGCAGACACCGTACAGGTTTCAATAGGAACGGACGGAACCGTATCTGTTTTGGAAGCCGGACAGACACAAATGCAGCAAATCGGTCAGATTGAAATTGCAAAATTTATAAATCCGGCCGGACTTCATTCATTGGGTAGCAATTTATATATCGATACTACGGCTTCGGGTGATCCTATAGTCTCAACGCCGGGACTTGACGGAACGGGAGAGCTAAGACAGGGGTTTGTTGAAATGAGTAACGTTCAGCTTGTTGAAGAAATGACGGACCTTATCACAGGTCAAAGAGCATACGACGCGGCAAGTAAAGCAATCGTAACAAGTGACGAGATGCTTCAAACCGTAAACAATCTTAAAAGATAATTTTAAATAATCTCCGAAGCGCTAATCAGGGCTGAAAGCCCGTATCTGCTTCTTAATTTATAAATCGCATCATTTAATTTTTCCATTTTTCTATCTTCTTCCAGATCAAAAAGATTTGAAACTTTTTTAAACTTAGAAACGCTTATACCTAAAGAAATAATATAATCATCCTCTATATCAGCCCTGTAAAAAAGCGTTACCATTACTTCTTTTAACAACATTTCGTTAAATATTCTATCAAGTGTTATATGCGCTTTTGATTTTTTGGAGTGTTTGTATTTGATACTCAGATAATAAAAAGTAGGATTTACTTTTTTCTTTTTAACCAAAAAAGAAAGATACCTGCATAGTATTCCGATTCTTCTGATTATTTCTTTTCTGTCGTAAACGGGATCAAACCTTCTGGAAATACCTATGCTTTTTCTTTCACTTTTTTGAATAACTTTTTCATTATCAGTTCCGCAAACCCTGTTATAAAGCTGCACTCCCGCCTTTCCCCAAGAATAGAAATACTCTTTTTCTCTCTTTACATCCCCTAAAGTCAATATTCCTTTTTCTTTAATCCTTTTTTCTATTCTTTTCCCGATACCTGGAAATTTTTCTACAGGTATATTTTCAATAAATTCATCTATATTTTTTACCACTTTTATTCCGTCGGGTTTTGCAAATGACGTTGCAAGCTTGGCTGTCCATTTGCTTTTTGCAGCGCCTATGGATACCGGGAGATTAAACCTTTTCCAAATTTCATCCTTTAATGTTTTGATAAACCCGTAAATTTCACCATCATTCACCCACCCTTCCAAATCACCGAAAAACTCGTCGATGCTGTACTGTTCAACAAGAGGTATTTTCTTTTCTAAAAAAAGCTTCAGTTTGTAAGAAAGTATATGATAAAGTTTATAATTAGGGGTAAGAACCGTCAGTTTCGGATAGATTCTAAGAGCCTCGGCAAGGGTTGTACCTGTTTTTATTCCAAGTTCCCTCGCTTCATAACTGGCCGTTACTACTATGCCTCTTACTTTGCCGTTTTCAAGAAAATAGCTTTTGTCGTACTTTTCATCCCCCACTATCAGATCCCCTGTAAAAGCTCCCTCATTTAAATTCAAAAGTTTTGTTTTTTCATTTTTAAATATTTCTTTATCATTTCTTTTAACAACAACTACCGGTTTATTCAAAAGGGTTTTATCTTCTATTCTGTGTGCGGATACGAAAAACGAGTCCAAATCCAAATGTATCTTCATATCCTTCCTTTAAAGGTATACTCTTTAAGTTAATTTAGTTTTTTATGATTAGTTGAAGTTATTTACACTCTAAAAACCTAACCAACTTCAACTAACCTCAACTAACTTTAACTAACCTTAACTACCCTAACTAACTTAAACAACTTTTTTCTTGACACAAATATTAACAAACTGATATAATATTGAAACTTAAATTAACAGTTTGTTAAGGAATAATATGAATTTTGAAAAAATAATAGAAAAAATTAAAGATATATTATCTTTGGAGATTGGTGAGAGAAAAGTTTTAAACAAAGACGTGGCAAAAGCATTAGGGATTACTCCGGAACATCTCTCAATGCTTAAAAAAAGAAATAAAATCCCTTTTGAAGAGCTGGCATATTTTTGCGCAAAAAGAAAAATATCCCTTAACTGGCTTCTGTTTGACCAGCAGATAGAAAACATAGCAACGGAAACCGAAAAATTTTCTAAAATCAGATATTTTAAAGACATAAACGCAAGTGCAGGAGGCGGAGCACTCAACTTTGATGAAAATTATGAAACTCTTTACATAGACAAAAAAATTATAGATAAAGATTTAGACGCCATAAACGTAATAGGCGATTCGATGGAGCCTACCATAAAAGACGGCAGCATCATATTTATAGACAGAAACGATAAAAGCGTACAAAACGGCGGAATATTCGTAGTATCCACTCCCGCTGGAGTATTTGTAAAAAGAATAAACCTAAGAAGCGACGGTAAAATAGAGCTTATTTCAGACAATAAACTCTATCCCGGCGAAACGGTGGAAGATGCCGAAATTATAGGAAAAGTGGTAAGGATTATGAATTAAATTTGGTTTTTAAGATCTTTTTACCAAACTCCACGCCCGGTTGATTGTATGTATTTATTTCAAAAAGCGCACCTACAGCGGAAGTTAACAGTTCATAATATACAAGCAGCATTCCCACGTTTTCTTCATTCAATTTTTCAAGTACGATTTCATCCACGTCAATACCGCTTCTAACAACACTTTCTCTTGTAGCGTCACACTGTGCGTTTATAAGTTCGTTAAACGTATATCCGTTTACAAAATCTGTCGTTTCTAAAAAAGGCAGCGAAATATTCGGGATTTTTAAAGAATTTTCGAAATTTTTAACCTTTATAAAAGTAACCGTTTTATCTCTCGGACCTTCTATCAAAAGCTGCAAAAATGAATGCTGATCAATAGAACCTAACAATCCAATAGGAGTAAGACCTACCCTTCCGCCTTTTTTATTGATTTTTCCAAGACTCTCACCCCACAGCTGTACATACCATTTATTAAATTCATCCAAAAGTGAAGAGTATGAAAACACAACATTCATCTTATAACATCTGCTTCTTTCGTATAAAAAGGCGGCTTTTCTTATAAGATGCCATTCGCTTTTATTAAAAAACGACTCAAAAAACTCATCCGCACCTTTTAAAACCTTTTTAACGTCAAACCCCGCAAGATACAAAGGCACAACACCCACAGCACTGAATACGGAAAACCTACCTCCCACGTTTTTTGGAATATTAAAAACTTTTATAGAATATTTATCCGCAAACTTTTCGAGGTTTGAGGCGGGATCCGTAATTACAATAATTTTATCATTACTTAAATCAAGTTTAAAGTAATCGATCGCCGCTTTGAAAATTGAAATAGTCTCAATTGTGGTCCCTGATTTAGATATTACTAAAAAAAGCGTATTGTTTTTATCTATTTTAGAAAAATGGTTTTTAAGCTCGATCGGGTCTGTATTTTCAAGAAAAACTATCTCTTTTACGTTTTTATAGTTTGATTTTAATAGCCTGTATATGGCTTTTGTCCCGAGAGAAGATCCGCCTATACCGATAACCGCTATTTTTTCAAAGTTGTAATTTATATTGTCAAGTTCATTTAATAAGTCCATAGAATTTTTAGGAAGATGATAATACCCTATTTCACCGCTTTCTTTTTCTTTTACAAGACTCTCATATGCAAATGTTTCTAAATTTTTGTTTTCATAATCATAATACGTATTAAATTTAAGCATCTATTCCTCCGCCTTTTCAATAATCACTTGTTTTCAGCTATTACTTTTTCTTTTTCAGTCTTCAAGTTTGTCTCTTCATCATTTTTTCCGATATATCCGCTGGCTTCTTGTATCATAGGTATAAACTCTTCTTTTTTATATACCTTGCCACCCATATTCGCAAGATGTTCGCTCGGCACCTGACAGTCGATAAATTCGATTCCGTTTTGTTTTAAAACATCACAAAAATATATGAGTGCAAGCTTACTCGCATCCGGTTTTAGATGAAACATACTCTCACCGCTAAAATACCTGTTTATGGCAACCCCATAAAATCCTCCGACAAGCTCACCCTCATAATAACTCTCAACAGATAAAACAAATCCGTAATTGTGAAGCTCCGTATATGCTTCTATGAATCCGTCACTTATCCATGTGCCGTTTTCATGTTTTCTTTTAACATTGGCACAATATCTTATAACATCATCAAATCTCGTATTGATTTTAAATTCCCATTTGGGGCTTCTGAGTTTTCTCAAAAGTTTTTTGGTTGTTTTAACTTCATCCGTTTTTAAAAGCATTCTTTCATTTAAAACAAACCAGTGATACATACCCTCATCATCCTGATACCATGGGAAAAAGCCTTGAGAATACCCTTCCAGAAGCCTTTTTGGATACAAATCGTAACTTGCTCCTATAAATCCTTCGTCAAACGGTTCAAAAGGATCGGGAAACTCAAAATCATCAAGCAGGTAAAGAGGAGGATTCTCATTTACCTTAATCATTTATTCACTTTTAAACTAAATTTATCCTTAACATAATCAACTTTCACTTCTCCTCCCCCTTTTAAATCCCCGAAAAGTATTTCATCACTTAATGGTTCTACAATATTTTCTTCAATAATTCTCGCAAGAGGGCGAGCTCCGAGTTTAGGTGAATATCCTTTTTTCGCAAGGGCGTTTTTCGCTCTTTTTGTGAGGGTCAGTTTTACTTTTTTAGAGCTTAGTTTATCCTGAAGTTCATCTATAAACTTATCCACCACGAGCATAACGCTCTCATGAGAAAGAGGCTTAAACCTTACTATCGCATCGAGTCTGTTTATAAATTCTGGTGCGAAGAATCTCTCAATCGCTTCTTCTTTAAATTCGGCAAATTCTTGCAGGAATCCGGGATTATTACCTTCTCCGACTCCAAGGTTGCTGGTCATTATAAGCACGACATTTCTGAAATCCGCCTTTCTTCCGTCATTATCGGTTAAAGACGCATTATCCATCACCTGCAGTAAAATCTGCACGATATCGGGATGTGCTTTTTCTATTTCGTCGAGCAACAGTACCGTATGAGGCTGTTTTCTGATAGCTTCCGTTAAAAGCCCTCCTTTTTCATATCCTACGTATCCCGGAGGAGAGCCAATAAGTTTTGCGACTGAGTGTTTTTCCTGATATTCGCTCATATCGAATCTCATAAAATTAACCCCAAGTATTGAAGCGAGTTGTTTTGCAATTTCCGTTTTACCAACACCCGTAGGTCCTACAAAAAGAAAACTTCCTATCGGTTTATCTTCTCTTGTAAGTCCGGCTTTTTTTCTTTTTATAACTTTTACAAGTTCTTTTATCGCCTGGTCCTGTCCGAAAACTTTGGCTTTAAGGTTTCCTTCAAGGTTTCTTAGTTTTTCGATTTCATTATTTGATGCGCTCTCTTTTGGAATATTTGCGATTTTTGCCACAATTCCCTCAATATCGCTTTTTGTAATAAGTTTTTTGCCTCTTAACTTAAATTTAGCCCCGGCTTCATCTATCAGATCAATCGCACTATCAGGCAAAAATTTCTCTCTTAAATATTTTTTAGCTAAGCTTGCAGCACTTTTAAGTGCTTCTTCGGAATATCTCACACCGTGAAACTCTTCATATCTGTTTTTTAAACCTTTTAAAATTTTAACGGTATCTTCAATGCTCGGTTCTTTAACGTCTATTTTTTGAAATCTTCTGTTTAGGGCTCTGTCTTTTTCAAAATGGTTTTTATACTCTTCATATGTAGTAGCGCCTATGCATCTGATCTCACCTTTGGCAAGAGCCGGTTTTAGCAGGTTTGCCACATCCATACTACTGCTGCCGGCAGCCCCCGCACCCACAATCATATGAATTTCATCGATAAATAAAATAGGCTCTTTTTCCTTTTTAAGTTCATCTAAAATAGTTTTCATTCTTTTTTCAAACTCACCCCTGTATTTTGTACCCGCTACGAGTGAACCGAGATCAAGTGAATATATTTTTTTACCGCTAAGCTGTTTAGGCACTTCGTTAAGTGCGATTTTTTTTGCAAGTCCTTCGACAATCGCAGTCTTTCCGACTCCCGGTTCTCCCACGAGAACCGGATTGTTTTTTTTACGTCTTGCAAGTACCTGCATTACTCTGTCTATTTCTTTATCTCTTCCGATAACATCATCGAAATCTTTGGCAATGGAAGTAAGCTCGGTTGTAAATTCTTCAAGAGGAGATTCTTTTTTATTTTCTTTTTTGTCTTCTTTTGTTTCGGTTATGTATTCAACTATCTCAACTTTTTCTATACCGAATTCTTTAAGAAGCTGATTGGTGTAGCTTGTTTCATCTTCCAACAGCGCCACAAAAAAATCAAGCTCATCCGCTACGTTTTTACGGATTCCCTGAATATGGTTTATCATTCTCTCAGTGGCTCTGTGAAATGATAACGTTTCAGTCGGAGTTACACTTACGGGCACTTTTTCAATATATCTGTCAAGATAATAATCAAGCCCCCTTCTTATATAATCAACATCAACCCCCACATCCTCAAGTAAAAATCTTATATTTTTATCTTTTAAAAGAACATAAAAGGCATGATCAACTGTAATATATTCGTTTTGTCTTCTTTTAGCCTCGTTTACAATTTCATTAAATATATTTCTTAAATTTTCCGTAATCTGCATCTAAACCTCCTCCATTACTGCTCTTAACGGATACCCTGCCTGACGTGCCAAGGTATGCGTTTTTTCTATTTTAACCTGTGCGATTTCGTAAGGGTAAACCCCTACTGCCGCACTTCCCTCCCTGTCAACCTTTAAAGTTATGTTTATCGCTTCTTCTTCGTTTTTGTGAAATACTGTTTTTAGTATTTCAATTACAAAGTCGAATGTTGTATAATCGTCGTTTAAAAGCATCACTTTATAAAGTTTGGGCATTATTATTTCTACATCGTTTTCAACAACCGTTTTGGTCGGCATTTTTATCCTTTAAAATTTATATATATATTTATTATATCAAAAAAGAAAAAAGTTATCAATTAGAGTTTATTTTCCTTCTTTAAGCATCTTCCACATATCATCTTCGCTTAAAAGATTAACTCCTAATTTCTTGGCTTTATCGTATTTGCTTCCCGCATCTTCTCCGTAAATAACGAAATCGGTTTTTTTACTCACACTGCTTGAAACTTTAGCACCCATATCTTCAAGCATTTTTTTGATTTCGCTTCTTGGCTTGCTCATAGTCCCAGTAAGAACCACCGTTTTACCTGTAAAAGGAGTCTTCTGAACCTCTTTTTTTTCAGGGTTTTTAGGTTTTAGAATCTCTATCAGTTTTTCTATTTTTTCCTTGTTTACCCTTATGTATTCGGCAATGGATTTAACCATTTCAGGCCCGAAACCTTCTATTTCTTCAAACTCTTCGGGAGCGTGTTTGTAAAATTCGACTCCGAATTTCTCGCATATCTTTTTACTCGCAACTTCACCTATATGCTCAATCCCGAGGGCGTTTACAAATCTCCAGCATTCAACCCCGACTTTGCTTTTAATCGCATTGACCAGATTTTCTGCCTTTTTTCTTGCAAAAAGAGGCAGTTTTTCAAGATCTTCAACTTTCAATTCAAAAAGATCCGTCACATCTTTTACAAGCCCGTGTTCATATAAAAGTTTGGCAACGCTTTCACCAAGCCCCTCTATATCAAGACAGTTTTTACTTGCAAAATATATAATCGTATTTACCACTCTCGCAGGACATGAAAGATTTTGACACTTAATAAGCGCTCCTTCATCAAGCACCTCAGCCCCGCATACTGGACAATGTGTAGGACGTGGAATCGGTTTTTCATCACCTTTTCTTTTCCATGTTAAAACTTTTGTAATTTTAGGGATGACATCACCGCTTCTTATAACTATCACATGATCACCGATTCTTATATCCATTCTTTCGATTTCATCAAAATTATGAAGTGTCGCCCTTTCAACAATCACCCCGCCAATTTCCACAGGTTTAAGAACTGCTACGGGTGTCAAAACCCCTGTTCTTCCCACCTGCACTATCACATCTTCTATTATTGTTTCTTTTTCAATTGCCGGGAACTTATATGCAACCATCCAGCGCGGGTATTTTTGAGTATAACCTAAAATATCATGATATTTTATTTCATCAATTTTCACCACCATTCCATCGAGCATTACTTCAAAACTGTCTCGCAGTTTCACAAACTCATCATATTTTTTTTCCACGCATGGTATATCCTTACATACACCTCTTTTTGGAGGTTCTTTAAATCCCAATGAATAAATATAATCCATAAGTTCACTGTATCTTTCATAATTTAAAGAATTAACCCCGACTCCCCACGGGTAAAATATCAGAGGTCTTTTTGCGGTTATTTTAGGATCAAGTTGTCTGAGGCTTCCCGCCGCCGCATTGCGTGGATTAGCAAATGTCGGCTCACCGTTTTTTAGTCTTTCCTCATTTAGTTTATCAAAGTCGTCTTTTTTTATAACAACCTCTCCTCTTATCTCAATAAGGGACTTTTCTTTTATTTCAAGAGGAATGGAGTTTATGGTTTTTGCATTCAAAGTTACATCTTCACCTATTTCTCCGTCACCTCTTGTTTCAGCCCTTATAAGCTTTCCGTTTTCGTATATAAGATTTAAACTCGCCCCGTCAAATTTCGGTTCTATATAAAAACTGAAATTTTCATGTCCTAAAATCCTTTTAACTCTTCCTACCCAGTCTAAAAAATCTTTTTCATTAAACACGTCTTCCATTGACCACATACGACTTAAATGTTTTGCTTTTTCAAAACCTTCTAAAACAACATCACCTACCCTTTGTGTAGGAGATGTAGGGTCTATTTTATCCGGATGTTTTTTTTCATATTCTTCTACTTCGTGATAGAGTTTGTCATATTCTTCATCGGTAACTAAAGGGTTATCAAGTACATAATAATAATATGCCCATTTTTTAAGAGTATCAACGGCTTTTTTATAATCATTATAATCTTTTATCATTTCCCTCTCCGTTTTTTAATCGATTATAGCAAAAAGAAAAGAGAATGGATGTTAAAAATAGTAGCTAATTGAGAGTTTTGTCTGTTTTTGTTTTGTAGAGGTGAGATATTCCGCGGTTAGGACAAAATTGTTTTTAAAATCGTAACTGCCTCCTAAAAGAAGCGAATTCATATTTTGCGTATAATTTCTAATTCCAGTAACATATGCAGTAAGATAATCAATAAAAAAATCTTTTTGAGAAATTTTGGCGTAAATAAATTTGTTTTCACTCCAGTCTTTATACCACTCAAAAGTTACCGTATAATCGTAATCGCTCGCATATTTTGAACCGAGCAGATAAGATGTTTTTGAATCGGAATCTTTTGCAAACTCACCGTGCATTTCAAGCTCCGTCATTAAATTAAACGAAAAATCGGCCCCGTATTTATCAGGATAAACATTGCTTTTTTCAAACATAAAATCGACATCGATATCATTATACAGCATATAAAGTTTCGCACCCCAGTTTTGCGACTTTTTCAAATCTGAATTAAAGGCATTTGATGAGGGCATATATATTAAATCAAGGGAATAGTTTTTAACGGTTGAATTTAAAGTATTTATCGTTTTAAGATGTATAAGCTCATACCCCTGCTTCAGATCTTCCGGATATAGAGGGTTTTTAGGGCGTGTAAAAAAACTGACCGCACTGTAAGCATACCCTTTGCCCCATTTTAAAAGCTCTTTACCAACCGTAACGTTTTTATGCACATCACCGTATTTTACATAAAGTTCGTTTACAATACCGTATGTTGAAGTGTCATATTTATCGGTGGTATAATATCCGCTCCAGTTGCCTTTGAAATACCACAGATCTTTTTTGTAATCACCCTCAAAATTCAGTTCGCTTTTAAATCTCGTATATTTTTCTTTATCGTCAATATAATACATCTCCGGCTTCAAATACCCCTTGTAACTGTAAGGTTTATCCACATCACCAAGGTCCAGTGATATATCGATGTTATCCAAATCCCCCGCTATTAAAGAAGATGCAATAAAGCTAAATATGAAAAAAAACAATCTTTTAGCTTTTAATTTTCCATTCTCCATTCTCAATTCTCCATTCTCAATTTATTTTCTTATTTCATTAAGATGAGGCATAAATTCAAGCGTAAAATATTCGTCTTTAAGAATTCTTGGTTTAATTTTCGCCCATATCATAATACTTTTATACCCTTTTTGAAGAGGCGAAGTTGTCTGCATAACGGCGGGTCTTACTATTCCGTTTCCAAAATCCGTAATTTTTGCGTATTCGATCGTTTTAATCAAAATACCTCCCGCATAACAGTCGAGTTTAATCGGCAACTTTCTTTTTAAATCTATTTTCATAACGATTTTTTCATATGTAACATCTTCATTTTTTGCTTTTAAATAAAGTGTATCACCTTCTTGTTTTTCTATATCATATTCAACGGCATAATCCACCCTTAAAATATCGCTGTTGTTAAAAACACCACCCGTTACGCTCTGAGCGGATGCAACCCTTAAAGGTTTGGCAATACCGGGAATATACAGCCACATATTATCACCGAGTCTAAGCAATGCCCTGCCGTTATCGGTTGCGGGTTTTAAAAACAAGTTTGCTATTTTATCTTTGTCTTTTTTAATCATCCACATTAGAAACTCTTTTTTACTTCCGTCGGGTTCAATGTTTATAAGTTTTTTGTATGCTTCAAAACTCGTAGGATTCAGATTTTTATCAATCTCTTCAAGTATGTTCGAGGCTAACAAAAACACCGGAATCAATACCGCTAACAATAATTTTTTCATTTTTTCTCCTTAAAATAAATTGAAAGACTAAATATTATGAAACAACTGCAAATTTTAATGAAAAAAAAGCGTTAAAAAAAGCACACTTACCCGTAGGGTGCTTGCCGTTTGTACTTTTTAGCTTTTTTGCAATGTCCAAAATTTGCACCAATTGTTGAATAAATTTAGTCTGTAAATTTTTATATTTTTTCATATTAGTTTTTTCATTGTATCTTAGCTTCTTAAAGCGTCAATAGGTTTCAGACTCGCCGCTTTAAATGCAGGATACAGACTCGCAATTACGGCAATTACAACAACCATCACACCAACACTTACCACACTTTTCCAATCTATCACAGGCACAAGCAGCAAGTCGCTTTGACGTCCGAAGCTGTAATGAATATCTCCTATAATATAAACAAAAGCGATACTTGCAATCACACCGATAATAAAACCGAATATTCCAAGAAGCAGACCTTCGTTTACAAACATTGATACGATAAAACTTTTAGGAGTCCCCATCGCTTTCATGGTACCTATCTGTTTGATTCTCTCAAACACGCTCATTATCATTACGTTAAGAATGGAAACAAGTACAATTGAAATCAAAATTATTTCAATACTGAATGTCATAATATCAAGCATTTTTATAATATTCGCAAAAGGTGAAAGTTTAATCCATGTATGCACTTCAAGTTTCGGTTTTTTGTTCTTTTTTACAAATTTAATAAGCTCTTTATTTGCTTTTTGCAACATATCCGGATTTTTAAGTTTTATAACTATTTCGTTTATTTCAGGTTTTTTGATTCTTAAAAGTTTTCTGGCGTCTTTGAGGTTTATATATCCATCCCTTCCTCCGGGACCTGAGATAATGCCTACTATTCCGCTAATTTTTAGCGTTTTTGCGTTCATACTTCCGTTTTTGTTCGTAGCCACAAGCACTACAACATCTCCGATTTTAAGATGAAGACCTTTTGAAATCAGTTCAGGTATAACAATTTCGCCTTCTTTTGGCAGATGCCCGGTTAGACGTTCTTTCAGAAGCGGCAGGGTTTTGGCTTCCATCTCAGAATCTATTCCGTTAAGTCTTATATTCGTAGAATCGGTATAGTTACTTATCATTCCTCCGAATTTCAGCCTTTCACTGTAAGAATAGACTTCAGGCATCGAATTTAGCTTCTCTTCAATTTTTTTAACAACTTTAGGCCCCAGATTTTTATCAAGCGGCAGTGAATCGAGACTTGATACATATCCTTTTTTGTGAATTTGAAGTTCACCCATTACGCTATCGGTAATCTGCGCTATCATTGAGTTTTTAAAACTCTCCGCGTATGTAATATAAAGAACCACAAACACGACGCCAATTGCTATAAGTGAACTGGTTAAAAACGTCCTTCTACCCATTCTGATGAGGTTACGGAATGCAATTTTAAAACTTTCCATTTTATTTCCTTTCATCTTTGATAATTTTTCCATCCTGCAGATAAAGCACTCTGTCTACCTCGTCTATCAGATGAGTATCGTGTGTGGAGAATATAAAAGTCGTATTAAATTCCCTCTGCATTTTACGCATCAGCTCAATAACCCTGTGACTTGTCACACTGTCAAGATTAGCCGTAGGCTCATCCGCCAAAACAATCAAAGGATCCGTAACAAGAGCCCTTGCCACAGCAACCCTTTGCTTTTGTCCGCCAGAGAGCTGGTCGGGAAATTTATTTATCTGATCCGTCATTCCGATATCCTGCAGCAAGTTAATTACTTTATCATCATCTTTTCTTTTGTGTATTACCTTAAGAGGAAAATTAACGTTTTCAAATACGCTGAAAACTTCAATTAGGTTAAAATCCTGAAAAACATATCCCAAATGATCGGCCCTGAATTTAGTAAGCTCTTTTTCGTTTTTATTTGTAATATCCACACCCGCAACTTCCACTTTTCCGCTGTCAGCCCGATCAAGTGCGCCGATTATGTTTAGAATAGTGGTTTTTCCGCTTCCGCTCGGGCCTATCAATGCCACAAACTCGCCTTTTTCAATCTCCAGATCAAGCCCTTCAAGTACTTTTACCTCGATTTCCCCCGTTTTATAGGATTTATGGACGTCTGTTAGTTTAACCATTTTCACTCCTTTTGTTATAATTAAACAATTTCAATATAAACCAAATCTAAACAAGGATATAAATGAAAAAATTGTTATTTTTTACAGCAGTACTTTTTATTATCACCGGATGTACGCAAGAACAGCAAAACAAAATAGGAAGATCCATTCAAAACTATACGGGTGTAAACGGTGTGGTTGACATATACAGCGGAGGTAAGCTTGTTATGAGATTTTTAAAAGTAGATAAACTCACTACCGCACACGGGACGGACGACAACCAGCCAAGACCTTACAGATACGCATACGGATATCTTGATAAAAATTTCAACTATAAAATCGACCCTGATGAAAAGAAAAAACTTTATTTTGAAGTGACAAATTACGAAACATACGTCTTTTATGAAAATCCGGTACAATGAAACAGATAATTTATATACATGGATTCAAAAGCTGCGGCGAGGGTGAAAAAAGTAAAACAATAAAATCACATTTTAATATAAAAGCAATAACTCTAACACCAAACCTACCCTTTTCGCCTAAACAAGCAATTAAATTTTTAGAAGATATCATTACACCCGATACTGTACTTATCGGAAGTTCTCTTGGAGGATATTATGCAATATATCTTGCTGAAAAATACAACCTAAAAGCAATACTCATAAATCCGTCCCTTAAACCTTACAAAACACTAAAACCGTATGTCGGACCACAGTACAGATACTGTGACAACAAACCATTTAAATGGAAAAAAAGCTATTTAAAAGATTTAAAGAAGTACAAAACCGAACTGAAGAACGGAAAATATCTCGTATTGTTACAAAGCGGCGACGAAGTGCTTAATTACAAAAAAACACTTAAAAAATTCAAAAAACATCCTAATGCCAAAGTTGTTGTAGAATACGGAGGAAACCACAGGTTTGAAAATATAGGCGATTATATTTGTATGATAGACAATTTTATATGCGGCTGACCCTTTGTTTGTCAAGATAAACAAAACGGCTGAGCTTTTTGCAGTATCTGCTAAAGCAGACGTTAAGTTTTTCTTCAATATTGTGAGTGTTTTCATACTGAAGTCTCAGATAATCATCCCCTTCATATTTATTAAACAGCACACCGCTGTAAAAAAATCCCTTTTTATTTAAAAACTCCACAATTTCATCTATGTTTTTTGATTTAAGGTTCACATCCGCATAAATCATATCGTGTTTTGTTTTAAGAAAGGCAAATCTTTTATTGAACTTTTCTTTAAAGTTTTTAACTTTCGAATCGATTATAATACTTCCTAATTTCAAAAGATGATTTTCACTTGTTTTTATTGCGGGTTTTAGTCTTCTTGATGATCTAAAATGTTTAATCCCGGCTCTTTTATAAACATCTTTTATTATGTTTTCGTAAACTTTAGGGATATTTATAAAGCGTCTTTGTTTTTTAAAGAGTTTAAAACTTACAAGCACACCTGAGCGTTTTTCAAATTTAATATCCTTTTGGGATATCCATGAAGCCACTTCCCCAAGCTGAAGGGCACTTTCGACCATACCCTGTTTTAGATTCGCTTTTTGTGAAAACGGATGAAACATAATGGCTTCTCCGTAAACACTGCTAAGTCCAAGATTTTGCGCCCTTTTTAAAAGATAGGAAAACATTTTGTTCATTATCCCCCGCCCTTTGTAATCCGGATGAACCACAACAGCGCCCACTTCCCCTATATATTCGTCATAAACGGTTAACAAAAACTGTCCTACCACCTTTGAATCGATTTTGGCGATTATGGGGTAGTATTTGTCGCTTTTTGCCATTTCATCCCAGTGCTTGGGAGAGTAAAAACTCTGTTTATAATATGTATTGCCGTAATTTTCCAAAAACAGCTCTACCACTCCTTCCCCGTCACCTTTTTTATAATCCCTGATTTTTACGTCTATATCCGCTTTGTAAGTAAAAAACGGTGAAAAAACACTGCTTTTCATATCTCCTCCAATGCAAGAGCCGCTAAAATTTTGGCTCCAATTATCAATGAGTCTTCATCTATATTAAATTTCGGATGATGCTGAGGATAACACGTATCCTTTCTTTTACTGCAACATCCAAGCCTGAAATACGCACCCTTTACAGCTTTTAAATATTCAGCAAAATCCTCCCCGCCCATTACCGGCGATACAAGATCAACAGGCTTTACACCCACATTTTTAGCTGCTTTTATTACTTTATCGACACATTCACGCGTATTGATTAGCTCACTGTTACCGTAATAATAATGAAACTTATATTCAGCCCCCATACTTTTTGAAATTCCCTCTACAGCACTTTCTATCATCCTTTTAATATCACTTCTAACCTTATCGTTAAGCGTTCTGACCGTTCCCGTAAGTTTTACATGGTCACATATGATGTTTGCTGCTTTTCCTCCCTCAATTGTTCCGAATGATATAACCGCAGGATGCAGAGGGTCTATTCTTCTGCTGACTATATGATTTATCGAATTTACGGCCATTGAAGCCGTAAGTATCGCGTCAACACCCTCGTGAGGCCTTGCACCGTGAGCGCTTTTTCCGAAAATTTCTATTTCAAACATATCCGCACTTGCCATCATTTCCCCGTATTTGTAACCAATTTCTCCCGTTTTCAGATACGGATACATATGAAGGCCGTATATCTCCTCGACCCCATCAAGCACACCGGTTTTAATAAGATCGCTCGCTCCACCTTCAAAAACCTCCTCTTTGTGCTGAAATATGGCTCTTATATTCATATTTAATCTGTTTTTATGTTCGTTTAAAAAAAGCATTACTCCTGTCAGTATCGCCGTATGCGCGTCGTGCCCGCATGCGTGCATGATTCCTTTTTTTCGGGAAGCGTAGGAGATGTGGTTTTCTTCCTGTATAGGAAGTGCGTCCATATCCGCACGGAAAGCCAAAAAAGGCTTGTTTTCATCTACCGTTATCTCCGCTACAAGAGCGTAATTGTCATTAAACGTTTTGGTTTTAATTCCGGCTTTTTCAAGTATGTTTTTTATATAATCCCTTGTAGGTTTTTCCTCACCAGAGAGGTCAGGATACATATGTATATGTCTTCTGATTTCTATAATTTTGTCTTTTAAAGTTTCAAGTTCGGTTATAATTTCCATAATAACTCCTAATGTATATTTATATATTATAGCACATTTAATTTACTAAAAATTTAATTTTTACTACTACAAAGGTTACACAATGATAGAAGAAAAATTAAAATGGAATGAAAAATACAAAACTCTAACCCCAAAACCTCCAAGTGTTTTAATTAATTACATCCCTACAGCAAACGCAAAAGCATTGGATCTTGCTGGAGGCTATGGAAGAAATGCAAAAGCATTGGCAGACAAAGGTTATGACGTAACGTTAATTGATATAAGCGAAATAGGTATTTCTAAAATAAATGACAACAGAATAAAAACTTTTTGTCTGGATCTTGATAGTTATATGATTCCAAAAAATGAATATGACGTAATTTTAATGATTAAATATTTTAATTTAAATCTTTTAAAACAGATTCCTTCGGCATTGAAAAAAGGCGGTTATTTTGTATTTGAAACTATTAGAAAATATCCTATAAGCAAAGAAGAGTTTTTTGAAATCTTTAAAGATTTCGAAGTAATCTATTTTAGTGAAAAACCTTTTAGGTTTATTGGAAAATTATTTAATTATAAATAATTTTTTCAATATTATCATTGATTATTTTTATTGTCTTGTTAGTTTCTTGATCTTTAATTACAGTATATATATTAGTGTCTAAAATAAGATATCCATTATAAACGTTATTATCTTTTAAATAAATTTTTATAATTTCTTTTTTACCACCTCCATATTTTTTACTAATATTTGGATAAATATATTTCCCAAACGATAAAGCAATTGAAATTAAAAAAAGCAATCCCATAAAAACAGTAAATAAAATCCTTTCATAAGTTTTATTATACGTTGCTAAAATATAAATAACAAAGGTAATATATATTGAAATTGCAAAATACAAAGAAAAAACATAAAGTGTATGTTTAAAATAGAAACAATACTTAAAAAAGAAATATATAGCTATTAATTTAAAAGTTGTTTCTAAAAAAAATTTAGTTTTTTTAAATTTTATATCTAAATTTGTAATATCAAAAAAAAATAAAAATAAAAAACTAATCGCTAAAAAGCTATAATATTTATCAAACTTTATTTCAATAAATATACTTAAAAAAACTATAGTAGCCAATGAACTCTGAAAGAAAATTTCTATTAAATATCTAACATAAATAACACTTATACAAATAAATGATTTACACTCTATAAATAAAATCTCTTCGTTTATCCATTTATCTCCATAAATAAATTGTTTACCTACAAAAAAATAATATATTCCAATAAAAACCATAAATTGCATACCAGCAATAAGATATAAATTATTTAATATTTCTGTTTGATAAAATTGATAAGTACCTATATAAGAATTAATAACAATAAATCCTAAAATATATACAAGTAAAATTGCAATAAAAATATACTCTTTAATAAATTTAATAAATTTTTCCAACATAATAAATCCTTTATGATAAAATTCAATATAAATATTAACATATATAATACATATAAAGGTAAAATTCCATGAATGTCATAGATCTTTTTAAAAAGCTTTTAAGTTTTAAATCCGTAACTCCAGACGATGACGGAGGAATGGAGTTCATAAAAGAATATCTTAAAGGTTTTGAAGTAATAGAAAGTGAAAAAGAAGGCGTCAAAAACCTGTTTATTTATAAAAAATTCGGAGAAGGCGACCACTTGTGTTTCGGCGGGCACATAGATGTCGTGCCTCCGGGTGAGGGATGGAATACCGATCCGTTCACACCTACAGAAAAAGAGGGATTTATTTACGCAAGGGGTGCGCAGGATATGAAAAGCGGTCTTGCGGCTTTTTTATGGGCTATGAAAAACGCCAAAAACTTCAAAGGAACTCTCAGCGCACTTATAACAAGCGATGAAGAAGGCGATGCCGTATGGGGTACAAAATACATGCTTGAAATCTTAAAAGATAAAAACCTTATTCCGGATTATGCAATCGTGGCGGAACCTACATGTGAAAAAGTTTTCGGAGACGCCATTAAAATCGGAAGAAGAGGTTCAATAAACGGGGTACTTAAAAAAATAGGCCTTCAAGGACACGCGGCTTATCCTGAAAAATCGATCAACCCTATACATAAAGTTGCACAGGTTTTACACAAAATAGCCGGGGTTGATTTGGATGATGGTGATGAGTTTTTTGCACCAAGTAAATTCGTAGTTACGGATATAAGAGCCGGTATGGAAGTTACAAACGTAACTCCGGGTGAACTTAAAATGATGTTTAACGTCAGAAACAACACCCATACGGACAAAGAAAAAATCAAAAACTTTATTCATGAGCATTTTAAAGATATGAACTATACGCTTGAGCTTAAACAAAGTGCAGAACCGTTTGTAACAAATCCCGATACAAAAGTGGTAAAAGCCCTTGACAGAGCTATAAAAAACCACACTAACATTACACCTCAACATTCAACTGCAGGCGGGACGAGTGACGCAAGATTTTTTGCAAAACACGGTGTAAAAGTTGTGGAATTCGGCGTAAAAAACGATACAATTCACGCACCAAATGAAAGAACAACGCCTGAAGAAGTAAATAAACTTGCCGATATATTCAAAGAAGTTATAGAAGAGTGGAATTAACAAAATGTTATTTTTAAGAAAACTTAAATTTTTAAGTGTTATAATTAAAAAAACCAAATAAAGGTTTGATTTGAGAAAAGTTTATGAATTAAAAAAAGGTATGCAAATATTAGTTGATGATGAAATACTTGAATTTGAAGAAATAAGAGGAGATAAAGCTATATTTTACAATAGTTGGGGTATAGAAATCGAATACCCCGATTATCTTGATATAGATGAAATTGGTATTTTATTGACTGGAGAAGTGAAAGTATCGGAAGACAGGTTCACAGCTTCTTTATTTTAATTCCACACTAACAATTTCCCCGTATTTTAATCCGTTACCTATCAATTCCACTTTATAGCTTGTCACATACTGCGTATCAGGAACATTCCAAACTTTGTAAATTTTAAAATTACTTGGTTTACCGTTTATATATATTGTTTTATTTCTTAACTTTCCGCTTTCATCAATAGGTATATAAATAACCAATTTCTGCTTGGTGACATCATATACATCTGCTATTAAAACACCGGGCGCCACATAATCACCTTCATTGACATAAATTTTATAAACATATCCTTTGACTTCAATGTTTTTTTTAGAAATCGTATCTTTTAATTTTTGAATATTAGCCAAAGTGTTATTGAACTGAGATTCTAAATTAAGCAATTGATTTAGAGCATTCATATAATCATAAAATTTCATATCTTTTTCATTTTGTGATTTTGTTTTAAGATTTTGATATTTTTCATAAACTCTTTTTTTTCTTTTAACGACAGCCCTTTGATTAATAATTTCTTCGTTTAAAATTTTTACCTGTGCTTGCAAATTTTTTAAGTCAATTAAATTTTGTTTATCGTCTATTTTTACAATAAGTGAATCTTTTATATTTTTAGCTTCAAGTGTTTTATCTGCTTTTACAACTTCCCCGGCAACCGATGCTTTTATTTTATATATATCAAAAGGCTCCACTTTTGCCTCATATGCAAATAAAAATACAAAACCGAGCAAAAAAATTATTTTTTTCATCATTATCCTTTATACTTTTTTCCCTTCACAACTTACCTACTTCACAACTTCTCAACTTCTCAAGTTCTCAACTTCACAATTTCTCCGCTTCACAACTTACCTACCGCTACTACACCGCTTCTGCAATTTTTTCATATTCTTCGCTTTCCCCTTTTATAAACGCCTGTACAATAGGATTGGATGAGTTTTTAAACTCATCCACAGTTCCGTATTCTATAATCACTCCGTTATAGAGCATTGCAACATAATCCGCACTTTTAAAAGTTTCTTTCAAGTCATGCGAAATCACAACGCTTGTCATACCGAAATCTTTTGTTAAATGTTCTATCATTCTTGTTATTTTATCACTTATTATAGGGTCAAGACCACTTGTAGGTTCATCATACAGAACATATTTCGGTTTAAGTATTATAGCCCTGGCAGTTGCCGCTCTTTTTCTCATTCCGCCACTTAATTCGTGAGGATACAGTTTAGCAACCCTCTCAGAATCAAGTCCAACCATTTCAAGAGTCTCATATACTCTTTTTTCAATCTCTTTTTTACTTAGATTTGTATGTTCAACCAGTGGAAAAGAAACATTATCAAAAATATTCATACTATCAAACAATGCCCCTTCTTGAAATGTAAACCCTACTTTTTTTCTTATTTCATAAAGTGTTTTAATATCAGCTTTTCCGACATCTACACCGTCTACGAGGACTTCTCCGCTTGTTGGTTTTAACAAGCCAACAATATGTTTGATTATTGTAGATTTACCCTGCCCCGACATTCCTAAAATATAAGTGGTCTTGTTGTCTTCGATTTTTAAATTAATATCTTTTAATACTACTTTTGTACCAAAAACTTTTTTTAAGTGTCTAATTTCTATCATTTAAAACCTTAAAAGTTTTTTAAACATTTTATCAAAAATATGGTATAATATATAAGTAATATATGCCAAGGAGGCAAAAATGAAAATCAATGATTTCAATACTCTTAATTTAAACCAATCAATGAATAAGATTAATAATGACATTCATAAATTAGCAGATCCGTCTAAAACTGATAATGTCGTAAATGCATTTATACAAGATGTATATGAAAATGACATTAATACTTCATTACAAGAAATTAACAATTTCAACGAAGCTGTAGGGTTTATGCAGATTGCTGACGGTGCATTACGTTCAATTAGTGATAATGTTAGTGAAATAAAAACATTGCAAGTTGCTGCAAACAACGCAACACTTAATAATGATAATTTAGCAGCAATCAATTCACAAATAAATAAACTTTCACAAAATATAAACGACACATTAAGTCAAACACAATACAATGGGAAAAGTGTGTTTGGAGAATTTAATTTCAATGGAATAAATGTTAATACGTCAATGCCAGAATTTTCAACTGAAAATATAGATGATTTTGAAAAATCATTAAACAGCGCGTTAAGCTCAGTAGGAGCGTTTAACAACGAAGCGGTTTCAAAAGTAAACAACCTTGCACAGTTTGTAATAAACACATCAAACGCAAAATCACAAAACGAAACCGATATAGCGAAAACTGTAACAGATATGAAAAATGAAGAGCTTAAATTAAACGCATCAATATTGGCACAGGCACATAAAATGAATATATCTGAACAGAATTTAATGAATTTACTGATTTAAGGAGTATAAAATGGCAACTTTGCCAATTACATCATATTATTATCCTTTAACATATTTACCAAGTGTTTATAATACACAGCCTGTCACTTTTAATCCTGAATATATTGAAAACCTTATATCATTAAGGGTTACGGATTATTTTTCACCTACACAGTTTGCAACAAATCCTCTTTTTGCAAGCGTTGATACATTTAATCAAAACGTAGGTATATTACAGACTGCAGTAAATTCTTTAGAAAAAGTATTAACTCTTACAGATACATTAAAAGAGATAAATAATCCTACACAAGAAATAATTGATGAATACACTAAAGAAATAAATGATATTTTACAAAACACTACTTTTGACAATTTAAATGTTTTTAATCAAACATTAGATATAAACGGAGAAAAAGTAAATTTAAGTATACCTTTATTTGATCCAAACACACAGACAATTGAAGAATATACCAAATTAGTTTCCGATAAATATAATTCATTATTTGAAACACTTCAAAACATCAGCTTTACATTGCCGATTGAAACTACATTCAATCCGTATAATATATATTATCCTACCAATACACTATCAGCTTACAACTTATCTTCATTAACACCCCAAACCCTCGAGTTATTACTATTATAAACTAAACTTATTTTTAAATAGATTGTAATAAAAATGTAATTTTTTAGCTATAATAATTGTTGAAATATCAACGAAGGAGAACAAAATGAAAAAGCTATTTGCATTTTTCGTCATTTTAGGTATGTTTTTAACGACTGCCAGCGCAGATTTGCTTAAAGACGTACAAAGTCGCGGTGTGTTAAAAGCTGGTGTTAAGTATGACTTCCCTCCATTTGGGTATGTAAACTCAAAAGGTCAGGTTGTCGGATTTGACATCGATTTAATTAAATATATCGCTAAAAAACTTGGAGTAAAACCTGTATTTACTCAAGTAACTTCAAAAACAAGAATTCCAATGGTACAAAGCGGTACAATTGACATTGCAGCCGCAAGTATGACTCACAAAGTAAAAAGAGATTTACCAATCGATTTTACAATTAGTTACTATTTCGACGGTCAGTCAATTTTGGCAAGAAAAGACTGCAAAGCTAAAAGTTATAAAGATTTTGCAGGTAAAAGAGTTGGTGTAATTCAAGGTGCAACAAGTGGTGACAACTTCAAAAGAGTTTGTCCTGGTGTTAAACTTGTATATTTCCAAGAATATCCTCAAGCAGTAATGGCTCTAAAAAGAGGAAAAATCGATGCAGTTTCAACTGATTACACTTGGTGTGCAACTCAAGCTAAAAATTCTCACGGACAATTTAAAGTTGTAGGTAAACCGTTTACATTCGAACCTTATGGTATGGGTGTAAGAGAAAACGAATCAAATTTCAGAGATGCTGTAAACTTTGCAATTCAAGATGCAGTAAGAGACGGTACTTATCAAAAACTTTACAAAAAATGGTTCGGAACAGAACCAAACAGACTTCCGGAAGTTTGGCCTAAATAAAACTCTCCCCTTTAGGGGAATCAATAAAAGGTAAATTAATATGGGTTATGAATTTGACTGGGGTGTATTAATTGAATATAAAGGCCTTTTAATACAAGGTCTGATTACTACTGTTAAATTATCAATACTTGGTATATTATTTAGTTTTTTAATCGGTTCAATTGTAGGAATCGGAAGGGCTTCTAAAAATTTCTGGCTGTCACTTTTTGCCAGTTATTATGTAGAAAGCTTTAGAAACATTCCTTTAATTGTTCAAATGTTCTTTATTTATTTCACATTTACACTTTCTCAAATATTCCCATTTTTAAATTCTTGGGGAGAATTTTTACATATTCAAGATGTTGATGCGTTTTTTTCAGCCTTATTAGCTTTAATCTTATATACCGGTGCATATATCGGTGAAGTTGTTAAAGCCGGAATAAACTCTATTCCAAAAGGACAGTTTGAAGCGGCACAGTCACTTGGAATGAACAGGTTTCAAGTAATGTGGTATATAATTTATCCTCAGGCTATAAGAATTATAATTCCTCCTTTAACAAGCCAGTTTTTAAATCTTATAAAAAACTCATCACTTGCAATGACTATTGGTGTTGCAGAACTTACATTTGCGACACAACAAATAGACGCCGAAACATTCAGGGGGTTTGAAGCGGCTACTGCTGTTACAATTCTTTATATTTTTCTTACACTAACTACATCATTTTTTATGAATTTGATTGAGATTAAATTCTCAAAAGGTGTAAAAAATGCTTAAAAATATTGAAAACTATTTTAAAAAACACAAAATTCAATTTTGGTTATTTAACATAATTGTAATAGCCGCTTTACTTAAAGCATTTCAAATGGTCGCATACCCTGAAACACACTTTAGTGAAGTATTCACGAAAGATAATATGAGATTTTTATTTTTTGGAAAACCTGGAGAAATAGGAGGTTTGGCACTTACATTCATATTGGCGATAACTTCTATTTTTTTCAGTTTTATTATAGGCTCGATTTTTGGAATAGCAAGATGGTCGAGTATCAAAATTATAAAAATTCCTGCGATTTTATATATTGAATTATTACGTGCTACGCCTCTACTTATGGTAATATTCTGGGTGTTTTTTGCCATACCGGTATTTTCTATGGCATTTTTCCATACCCAGGCACATGTATCGCCTACTGTTGCGGCAATTATTGCATTTACGCTTTTTACAAGCGCATATGTTGCCGAAATAGTAAGAGCCGGTATTAATTCAATTCCCAAAGGACAGTTTGAGGCTGCTAAATCGTTAGGTTTCAACAGTACTCAAACGTTTATTTACATTATATTGCCACAGGCATACAGAAAAATGATACCGGCATTTGTTTCACAATTTGTCGCACTTTTTAAAGATACGTCTTTAGCTTACACAATAGGCGTAATAGAGTTCTTTAGAGCGGCAACAATTATAAACAACAGACTTTATCTCAGCTTTGAGATTTTTAGTTTTGTAGCGCTTGTATATTTCAGTATAGCGTTTAGTATGAGTAAATTTTCTCATATGTTAGAAAAAAAAGTAGAAAAACAGCTTAACGCATAGGAGATTTGATGGAACCGATTATTCAAATGAAAGATATAGAAAAATATTACGGTAACTTCCATGCTTTAAAGGGCGTTAATTTTAACGTTGATAAAGGTGAAGTTGTCGTTGTATGCGGTCCCAGCGGAAGTGGTAAATCAACTTTAATCCGCTGTATTAACAGACTTGAAGATATTGACAGTGGGAAAATTGTTGTAGACGGACAAGATCTGTATAATAAAAAAACAAACATAAACAAACTTCGTCAAGAAGTCGGAATGGTATTCCAGCATTTTAATCTTTTTCCGCATTTAACAATTATGGAAAATATTACAATAGCACCTATTAAAGTTAAAAAAATGCCTAAAAAAGAAGCTGAAGAACTTGCAATGCAGCTTCTTGAAAGAGTAAAAATTCCTCATCAGGCAAATAAATACCCAAGTGAACTTAGTGGTGGTCAAAAACAGAGGGTTGCTATCGCAAGAACTCTTGCAATGAAGCCTAAAATCATTCTTTTTGACGAACCGACAAGTGCACTTGACCCGGAAATGATCGGTGAGGTTTTGGATGTTATGAAAGAGCTTGCACGTGAAAACTATACAATCGTGTGTGTAACACACGAAATGGGATTCGCAAGGGAAGTTAGTGACAGAATCGTATTTATGGACGCGGGTGAAATTGTTGAGGAAAACACACCTGAAGAGTTTTTCAACAATCCTAAAACTGACAGAGCTAAGAAATTCCTTAGCGAAATTTTACATCACTAAAAGAAGCTAAAGAAGAGGTGAAAAAAACTTCACCTCTTCACAACTTAAAAACTTAACAACTTAATAAAAAGGAGTAAACATGAAAAAATTACTAATTGCAATAATCGCGTTAGCGTCTATGCTTTTTGCGGCGGACTTTAACGTATGGAAAAATTCAACCCTTCATTCAATTGTTCAAAAAGGTGAACTAAGAGTATGTCTTGAGCCTGGATACGTTCCGTTTGAAATGAGAGACAAACATGGAAGAATTATCGGATTTGACGTGGATATTTCTAAAAAAATGGCAAAAGACATGGGTGTTAAACTAAAACTTGTTCCGACTGCATGGGACGGTATTATTCCGGCTCTTATTACTGGTAAATGTGATATTATTATTTCTGGTATGACAATTACTCAACAAAGAAACTTAAAAGTAATGTTTGCAAACCCTTACTTCTTAGTAGGACAGACTCTGCTTGTAAACAAAAAACATGCAGGTGTTAAATCTTATAAAGATTTAGATAAAAAAGGTATCGTAATTACAACTAAACTTGGTACAACAGGTGAAATTGCAGCAAGAAAATTATTCAAACATGCTACAATTAAAACATTTGACAGTGAAAGTGCTGCTGTTCAAGAAGTACTTAATAACAGAGCGGATGCATTTATCTACGATAAACCTTACAACGAACTTTTCATGGCTGGAAAAGGTAAAGGCAAACTTATTTTCTTAAAAGAAGATTTAACTTATGAACCTTTAGGCTTTGCAATCAATCACGGTGATCCTGATTTTCTTAACTGGTTAAACAACTTCCTAAGACAAATCAAACACGATGGAACTTATGATAAATTCTATCACAGATGGTTCCAAAGCACTGACTGGCTAAAAAGAGTGCAATGAAACAATCAATAATAAAAGATAGAAAAATCGGGCAAATTTTTGCCCTTTTATTTTATGTGTTGCTCGGGTGGTTTTTGTATCAAGCTGCAAGTAAAATAAACTATACGTGGAAATGGGATATGATTCCCAAGTATTTCGTATATGAAAAGAAAATTCCTCTCACATCTCCATGTGACGGAAAACTTATTGTTAAACAAAATAAAGCTGAAATAATATGTGAAGACAAAAGCGTAAAAACTTTTGACATCACAGGTTATAAACTTGAATTCAAAAACGGTGATTATTTATATCAGGATGATGAATTTGCTTATAAATCGAAGCTTGAACCCGGACCTTTTATTATGGGTATCTGGGTTACGATTAAAATTTCCATTATATCAATGATTATAGCATTTATTATAGGTCTCATAATTGCAATTATGAGATTAAGCGGTATACCAGCACTTGATTATATCGGAAGTGTATACGTAACCGTAATTAGAGGTACTCCATTGCTCGTGCAGCTGTTTATATTTTACTTTATAGTTGCTACAATTTTCAACCTGCCGAGATTCTGGGCTGGAGTAATGAGTTTATCCATATTTTACGGTGCGTATATAGCAGAAATTTTAAGAGGTGCTATTCAGGCTATAGACAAAGGACAGCATGAGGCTGCAATGTCTCTTGGATTTACGTCATTCCAAAAAATGCAGCTTATTATACTGCCTCAAGCACTTAGAAAAGCCTTGCCTGCACTTGTAGGTGAGCTTATTTCACTTATAAAAGACAGTTCGCTTGTTTCAATTATTTCTATTACCGACCTTACAAAAGTCGGACGTGAGATTGTTGCAAATACCTTCTCTCCGTTTGAAACATGGCTAACTGTTGCTGCATTATATTTAATGTTAACTTCAATACTCAGCTTCATTGGTCACAGACTTGAGAAAAAAATGAAAGCAAAAGGCGGAATTTGATCAATTTCGCCGATTTTTTGCTTTTAATTGTTGCAATATTTTGGGGAATCACTTTTAAACTCGTTCAAAATGCTATTGCAGATATTCCGGTATTTATGTTTTTATTTTTAAGATTTTTTTTGGCGTTTTTATTAATGTTTATTATTTTTTACAAAAAAATAAGCTTTGATAAAAACTCCATTAAAGCCGCTTTTATATTAGGAATATTTAATTTTTTAGTATTTTCATTTCAGACATTCGGACTTTTGTATTCACCCTCTTCCGTTGTTGCTTTTATTACTGGACTTTACGTAATTTTAACTCCAATTGTCGCTTTTTTTCTGTTTAAAAAACATATTTCAATTTATGCAATAATAGGCGTCATTTTAGCTTTTTTAGGTATATATCTCTTAACCGGTGCCGATATAAGCGGGTTTGGAAAAGGTGAAATTTTAACTCTTATTTCAACAGTGTTTGTCGCTTTTCATATTAATTATACTGATATTTATTCGAAAAAATACAATTTATATACTCTTGTAACGTTTCAGTTTTTAGCTGTCGGAATATTAAGCCTTATTTTTGTACCTTTTGAAAAAGGTAATATAACCTTTTCAAAAGATGTGTTAATAGCGCTGATAGTAACAGTATTGTTTGCTACAGTATTTGCATATTTTATACAGACTTATGCACAAAAATTTACAACCCCTACAAAAACCGCTATTATATTTGCGATGGAACCGGTAAGTGCGGCAATATTCGGTTATTTTTATGGTGAACATTTAAGCTTCATTCAAATAATAGGAGCTGTCTTAGTTATATTTGCAATGCTTGTAGCAGAAACGGGTGACTTATTCTTTCGCAAAATTTTCAAGTTTTCTTAAATCTTTTATTAAGATCTTCTTATGCCCTAACTTCTCTAAAATATTCTCATTTATCATTTCATTTATAAATGTAGAAAACCTTTGTCTACTCATTCCTAAAAAAGATGCACTCTCTTCCATGGTACAGTGAATATCTATAATAATACCTTCATTTGTTGCTTTACCTATACTTTGAGCCAAATCCAACAGAAAATCACTAATTCTTTCTTTTGCACTTTTAAACGCAAGGGATTTTAATATATTTCTTTCCATTTCTATATTTTGATTTAGATTATTTAAAAGAAGATTACAAAAATCAATATTATTAAAAAGATCAATAAAATGATGAGATTCAAGAAAATAAAATTTACTGTCTTCTTTAGCGGTCACCATAATATCGTTATTGCAAAAACAAAAATTGTTCTTATGTAGAAAGTATAAAATAAGTTCTTTTGAATCTTCATACAGAGATATTTTAAGCTCACCTTCTTTAAGTACAAGAATTCTTGGAGTTTCAGGATAACAAACTTCTCCTTTTTTTAAAAATCTGTGAGGAATATTGGAAAAAAAATTATTATCAAAAAGTTTTTCAATCTCTTTAGAAGCGATTAATACTCTGCAATTTTTCATTTTGTCAAATCTTTTACATTTTTTTTGTATATACTGAATTATAATTCATTATGGTTAAATAAAAATTAAGGAGGTTATGATGAAATTAAGACATTTAGCATTAGGATTAATGGTAGCAGGAAGTTTTGCGTATGCACACACTTTCAAATTAGCAGATACAATTAAAGGTATGGGACCAAAAGTTGAAGCACTTAACAAAATGTGCCATTCATATGAAAAATATGTAAACTACATCACACCGGATGAATTAAAAGATTGGATGAAAAAAGATAAAGATTTTACCATTGTTGATGTAAGAAGTGTAGATGAAATGAAAGGTGGGGAAATAGACTGGCCTGATTATGATGAATATCCTTTGGGACAGGTACCTGTGTATGCTGCAATGGGTGCATTTAAACCAAATACCGTTTATGTATTCGTATGTGCTACAGGACACAGAGCTGTAATTGCCGGGGGACAGCTTGTTAAATGGTTTGGAATTCCTAAAAAAAATGTATATGTACTTAGAGGCGGTATAAACGGATGGTTAAATACAGGTTATAGTGTTGTTAATAAAGTTACGGAATTTGGAGGATTCTCTAAAGGGCTTAAAGCTGTGGAACATCCTAAAGAGCCTATTATTTTAGACCAGTTCTAAAGATTCCAAATCCCCCAGGCCGTCTGGCCTACGCTTATCCCTCCGTCATTTATAGGAATTGTTTTGTTAAAATAAATCTTTTTATTAGATCTTTTTAATATTTCGCTTAAAAGGGTTTTATTTTGAAAGACCCCTCCTCCTAATATTACATCCAAATCATACATTTCGGATATTTCAACAACACAGTTTGCGATAGAATTTATAAAAACAGACGAAACAAGCTCAAAATCGCCTCTGTTTTTTGCCGCGAAATTTAAAAGTTCAACAAAATCTATCTCTTTTTTTACTCCGCATCCTCTGCTGTCGGCTAAAGAAATATACTCAGCTATTTCAGGATTGTAATATTTCTCAATCAAAAGCCCGCTCATACCTTCCCATTCGTTTCTTTCAATCATACCGGCAAGGTAAGCCACCATATCAAATATTCTTCCCATTGAAGATGTTAAAGGAAACGAACCTTTTGAGAGGTTTTTTGCAAGTTTGCGGTTTTTAAATTTTTCGGCAATTTCGTCATCAAGCAGTGCAACAGCCATATTTGCAGGATTTTTAACGGCTTTTTCACCGCCTATGAGTTTAAACTGTTTAAAATAATGCACTCTTTCATATGTGTGTCTGTTTGCTATAAACACCTCACCGCCCCAGATTGTACCGTCATCACCGTATCCCGTTCCGTCGAAGATAAAAGCGAGGTAATCCCCTTCTAAGTCATATTCGAACATTGTAGCAAGCGCATGCGCATAATGGTGCTGTATCTGATAGATCTTTTTATTTTGTTTCAATGCCCATTTTGTAGATTCATAATAAGGATGCTTATCGCAAATAATAACATCCTCTTCAAAATCATAAAGCCTCCTAAACGTATCAATGGTTCTCTCAAAATATTCAATGCTACCTATTGTTCCGAGATCCCCAATGTGAGGCGAGAGTATAAATTTGTCTTTGAATGAGAGGGAGATGGTGTTTTTTTGATTTGCACCAACACCCAATATATTCAATTGAGAATTGAGAATGGAGAATTGAGAATTATTATTTCTATCAATCTTATCTTTTTCATTTTCCATTGTCCATTTTCCATTGTCCATTTTAAATTTTACATTTTTCATCAATGGAGCATATCCCCTCGCGCATCTCATGGTGATATATTCAAACTCCACAGCCTGAACAACACTGTCGTCACACGCATTGATTATATCCCTGTCGTTATCAAGTATATAATCAACTACATTTCCAAGTTTTTCAACAAGCTCGTTACTGTCTCTAATAATAGGCTCATCTGAAATGTTGGCACTTGTTGCAACTATAGGAAAATCAATATATTCAAAAAGAAGATAATGCACCGGAGTATACGGCAAAAAGACGCCGTATCTGTCGATACCGTCCGCTATTTGCGGCAAATCAACTCTTTTTTTTACAAGAACTATTGGTTTTTCTTTTGAGGTGATAAGTTCTGTATCTTTTGCGCTTAAATCACAGTATTCCTTAATCGTATCCAAATCCTTAAACATCATGGCAAACGGTTTGGTTGGTCTTTGTTTTCTGCGTCTAAGTTCCTTTACCGCCTCTTCATTTGTAGCGTTACACACAAGATGAAACCCTCCAAGCCCCTTTATCGCTACAATTTTTCCTTCTTTTATTTTTTCAGCAATCAATTCAATTTTTTTAATTCTCCATTCTCCATTCTCAATTCTCAATTCTTTCCATGTTCCATTTTCCATTTTCCATTTTACATTTAATTCGGGTCCGCACTCAAAACAGCACGTAGGTTCGGCATGGTATCTTCTATCAAGCGGATTTGTATATTCTTCGTAGCACTTCTCACACATTTTAAATTTTGCCATTGAAGTGTTTTTTCTGTCATAAGGTATATCTTTGATAATAGTATATCTCGGTCCGCAGTTTGTGCAGTTTATGAAAGGAAACAGATAGCGCCTGTTGTTTTTATCAAACATCTCTTTAAGACATTCATCGCATATTGCAATATCAGGAGAAATTGACGTAGTTTTTGTAGTCTGTTTTGATTCTATTATCTCAAAATCAGTGTAGTTTTTTCTTTCAAGTATCTCTTTTTCAATCGTATCTATTCTTGCCAAAGGAGGCAGGTTGTTTTTTAACGTTTCAATAAATTTATTTTGATTTTCACCTTCTATTTCAATAATTACACCGTCGCTTGAATTAAGAACATATCCTTTTAAATCAAGCTCTTTTGCAATTTTATATACAGTTGGTCTAAATCCGACGCCTTGAACTATTCCGTTGATTTTATACTTAATTCTCAACTCAGACCTTTTTAGAAATTTTACAACAATTAAAAAGGAGGAAAAAGGAAAAAAGGAGAAAAAATGAAAAAAGCAACTTGCTTTCTCTGAAATTATAACCTTTTAAAGTTAAAATGACATTAACTTTTACTAAGGATAACAGCACTTCCGAATGCTTCGATGGCTCCGTTCATAGGAAGTGCTTTTGGTGTGAAAGTCGGGAAGTTTTTCTTAATGTTTGTATAAATTTTATTTAAAAATTCACCCTCAAAAAGATCCCCTACAATAACAGCTCCGTTTAGCGGAGATTCTTTATCCACAGTTTCGTATGTATTGCTTAAAAATTCAGCAAAACTCTCAAGCACACCGAAACTGAGTAAATAGTTATCAACTCCCGCAAGTTTAAAGCTCATTGCCGTTCTTATCGCCCATAATGGATCAAGGTTTTTATCTTTCATTTTATAATCGATTCTCGGACCTTTTTTAGCCATTGCTGAGTTCGCGTAAACAAGCAGTTTCTCATACGCATCGTCGACATTGTCTGCAAACCCTAAAACTATCCCGATTAACCCCCATAAATAGGCAATTCCTTTCTTTTTAGTATCAAGACTTGCTTTAATAGCGTTTTCAAAAAGTTCGGGAGCTTTATTTTTAAAGTTTTCGACAAGTTTTTCACCCGTTTCGTTCATAACTTTAATAGTCGCAAATATTTCATTAAAGTCTTCAAATTTAAATTCAAAGTCAATATATTCAACAAGTCCGAATTTCGGTGAATTCATCATGATTTTATTTTCATCTTCTTTGTAAAACGCAAATCCCATAGTAACCTTATTTTCCAGATCCCACTGGTTCATCACACCGAAATACCCGGCAAACGGAAGATTTACATTTGATTCTTTTTCTTCATCGGTTTTATATATAACAGTTTTGTTTTCATTTGATGAAGCGATATATTTAGCGTTATATCCGATTAGATCTTTTCCTAAATATTTTTCAAATTTAGGAAGCAAGCTTCTTTCACCCTTTGCGATTAAAATATCGTGATTTTTCGTATCGGTAACAACTGCTACAGGAATTTCATCTTTATTTGGAACCTCAAATGAAAAATCATCGCTTTTTTCAGTTTTTTTAAGTCCTAAAAGTTTTATATCGCTTTTAATCTCCTCACATAATAGTTCAAGCACCATACAATCAGGAAGTTTTACAAAATATGCTGGATTGGAAAGCCCGAATTCTTTTTTAAAATTAAGATTTGTTTTTAAGTTTACAAGTGGTTTTTCAATACTTCCAAGTGCTTTAGCATCCCCTTCAAAACTCATAAAATACGTTGCTACAGCCGCCAGATCGACTGCAACTATCTGCTCGGCATCTTCAAGGTTCGTAGAAACTTCAAACTTTCCGTTCATTGTCTGAATATAAATTTTGCCTTCACTTTTAAGTTTGTCAGCCAAATCTACAAATTTTTCTTTCCACTTTTCATTTTTCACTGTTAACTTTTCACTTAAACGATATCCGCACACCTCACAGTGATGAAAAGGATTATAATAATTTTCATTTTCAGGATCTTTTACTTCACTCAAACATTTAGGACATGGAGGCAGATTTATCTCAGGAAATTCTCTGTTTAAATCATCCTTAAACTCTTCTACTACTTCAGCATTCAGTGATTTTAGATAAATACTCAAAGGAAGCTCATGTGAAAGTTCTCTTGAAAAATTTTCAATATCTTCTTCGTTACCGTCAATAAAAGCGTATAAGTTTTTCAAATCCCTGCTTAAGCCTATTCTTACGTTTAATCTGTCCGCCACTCTTAAAAGTATTTTTTCTATTACTCCGTTATTACTTTCCAATTCAAAAATAAATTTTAATACCATATTTTTCCTTTATATTTTAATGGTGTTAGTATATTGTTAATGGTTTATAAAGTCAAATTATTAATTAACACCGTGTTTAATTATTTACTTCCATTCCTCTTAGAGACTCTTCAGGCACCCCTCTTTTATACGAATCTTTGGCAACTTGTGTAAGTGTTACTTTCTCGTTTTTAACAACAGGTTCAACACCTAACTTTTTAATCTCATTAATAAGTATTTTTTCCATAAGTTTTGCAGCTTTTTGTACTTCCGGAGTTATACTAAACGTAGTATCTTCACCGATTACGTAAGGAACTACTCCGATAATTTTAGTTTCAGGCAAGTCACCCATCATTTCAATCATCTGTAGAGTTTGAAGCATTTCAACTTCATGTGCACTTCCCTGCCAGCTCACACACTCAGGCACATCTCTGAAATCAAAGAAATACACATCCCCTATATTTGCTTCATCGACATCCACACAGTCAAAAATAAACACTTTATCATAATCCGTAATAATCGGTATCAGTCTTTGAGCAAGAGTTCCGCCGTCAATTATATCTACCTGATGAGGACCCTTAAACTCATATTTTTCATCAATAAAATTTGCCAAATGCACACCTATTCCCTCATCTCCGAATAGAATATTCCCTATACCTAAAACTAATATTTTCATAACAACCTTTCTTTATATGGAAAATTAGACAATGGAAAATGGAAAATCAATATAAATTAAAGAAGAAATTTTAATCTTTCCATTTTACATTGTCCATTGTAAAATTAAATTTCCCCAAAGGGGAAAGAAATTAATGGTCTTCTTTTTCCCATTTCATTCCTGAGAAAATCGCATCCATACCACCGTTTTTACCAAATACTGCATTATATACAGCCATATAAATGTGGATGAATACTACTACAATAATAGCCCACATGAAAATGTGATGCCAGATTCTTACGTATGCCAATCCTCCAAAGAATGTTTCAACAGATTTAGCTAACGGATAGAAAAACGCTCCAAGTCCGTTATGATACACTTCAGCATAAAGTGCAAGCCCTGTTAAAATAATTCCGTAGAAAAATACATAAAGCATACTATACGCCCAGAATTGTAACGGGTTATAAACACCTTTTGTATGTGGGTGTTTTGCAATTAATAGATAATATCCAACTTGTTGGAGAGCCACTTTAATATTAAACGCATCCTTTAGTGAAGCTCTTTCGTATTTTCCTTCTCTGAAAAAGAAAAAGAAAAACGTTTTATATAAAACGGCACCTATCATTGCAAAACCGAAAATAATATGCCATTCTCTTAAATATGCCTGTAAAAATCTTGTAGGTTCAGGCGACACATTTGCATATGTAATAAAAGGATTTGCAATATAAAATCCTGTTGCGATAAGAGCAAAGATTGAAATTGCCCTTATCCAGTGCTGCCATCTATACCCGGCAGAAAACTCAATTCCTCCCAGATATTCTCCCATTGGTTTTAAAAATTTCATGGTTCACTCCTTAACATGCGCCATATAGCGGATCTACTTTAAACTCACCTAATTTTTTACCTTTTACATCCATTACGTGAACCGCACATGCAATACATGGGTCATATGAATGAATACTTCTGATTACTTCAAGAGGTTTTGCTGGATCAGCTAAAGTCATACCGATTAGGTTTGCTTCATATGCACCTTTTTTACCTCTACCGTCTTCCGGACCTGCATTCCATGTAGATGGAACTACAGCCTGCCAGTTTTCGATTTTTCCGTTTTTAATTCTACACCAGTGAGATAACATACCTCTTGGAACGTCACCGATGAATCTACCTTTATATTCTTTAGTTTCATCAATTACATATGGCGCAACTGTAGTTTGATCTTTTTTAAGGTTTTCAACTAAGTTGTTGAATGCCTCTAAACCGTAATCAGCAATTGTTTTAGTTTGTAACATTCTCGCTGCTGTTCTTCCAAGTACTGTAAATAGTGCTTCTGCAGGAAGACCAGTTTGAGCTAAGAATTCATTTACAACTTTTTGAACTTTTTTGTTACCTGCCGCATAGTTAACTACCATACATGCAAGCGGTCCAACTTCCATTGGCTCTTCATTGTATCTTGGTGATTTAATCCAAGAATATTTACCTTTTTCGTTAACAACTTTAGTTTTAACGATATTTCCTTGACCGTCTACACTTTCACCTTCTACATATCCTGTATATTCAGGTTCAGTTGTTTCATCATATGGATGAGTAGGATTATCAAGGTTTTTGTACCAACTGTGTGTTGCTTCTTCTGTAATTTTGCTTTCATCAATTTCATAGAATTTAGTTAAGTCATGGTTTTTAATATAACCACAAGCATCAAATAACCAAGAATTTGGCCCTGTTTGCATAGTTTTATATGTTAGGAAATTACCAAGGTTTGTTTTTTGAACAACACTTGGTTCAGTACCGTATGCGCTTGCAGCCATTACGATATCTGCATAATATGCTCTGTTTACATAATCAGCTAATTCTTGGAATTTAGTTAGGTATTCTCCAAGTCTTGCAGGATCTTGTAAATCCATAACACAAGTAACACCACCAACAGTTAAACTTTGTGGATGTGGGTTTTTACCACCGAAAATAGCCATCATTTGAGCTGCAATTCTTTGCATTTCAAGTGTTTTTAAATAATGGCTTAGAGCAATTAGGTTTTGCTCAGGTGTAAATTTCATAGTTTTGTGTCCCCAGTATCCGTTTTTAAACGGTCCTAAGTCACCTTTTTCAGCGAATTTAGATACTCTCTTTTGAACTTCTCTTAATTCGTCTTCACCAGTTGCAATCGGGTTGTATCCTTTTGGAACATATTTGAATGCTTCTTCGCTTGCTTTTTTAGGATCTGCTTTAAGTGCACTAATAATATCAACCCAGTCAAGTGCGTGTAGTTGATAAAAATGAACGATATGATCATGGAAAAATAGTGCGAAATCCATTAATGTTCTTGTAAGTAATGCATTTAGTGGAGGTTTGATTCCTAATGCATCTTCAACAGCTGTAATACCAGCTTTGTAGTGAGAATATGTACATACCCCACAGATTCTTTGAGTCATAAATCCTGCATCTCTTGGATCTCTTCCTTTTAGAATAACTTCTATACCTCTCCAAAGTGTCGCACTTGAGAAAGCGTTTGTAATTTTATTGTTTTCATCTACAACTACTTCAACTCTCAAGTGACCTTCGATTCTTGTTATCGGGTCAATTACTACTCTTTTTGCCATTTATTACTCCTTAGGATTTTTAATTGCGCTAAGTGCTGCATGTGCTGCAATTGCCACACCAGCTACTGTTAAAATTGTTACACCGTAACTATCAGCTGTTGCATCAGCAAGCGGTGAATCATATTTTTTGTTTGCAAGAGGTTCTTCATACGGAGCCATAGAATCCCAGAAATCAGGTTCACTACATCCGATACAACCGTGTCCTGCTTGAACCGGCCAAGATGTATGCTGGTTAAATCTCTCTCTACTACAGTTATTAAATGTATAAGGACCTTTACATCCTACTTTATATAAACAGAATCCGTTTTCAGCACCCGCATCACCGAACTGTTCTACGAATTCACCTGCATCAAAGTGCCCTCTTCTTTCACAAAGATCGTGAATTCTTAATCCGTATGCAAATTTAGGTCTGTTGAAGTTATCAACTGCAGGTAAAGCACCGAAAAGAATTACATAAAGAATTGTACCAACAATATTTTTAGCACTTGGAGGACATCCAGGTACGTTAATTACTGGCTTGTTAATTACTTGATATACACCTTTTGCCCCTGTTGGGTTTGGTGCTGCAGCTTGGATACCACCGAAGCTTGAACAAGTACCAACAGAAATTACTGCAGCCGCATCATTTGCAGCTCTTGTTAATAATTCAAGTCCTGTTTCAGCATGTGGTCCCATAGTTAAATATTGTCCGTCCATATTTGTAGGGATACCACCTTCAACACAAAGGATATATCTACCTTTGAATTTTTCCATACCTTCTTTTAAGTTTTCTTCAGCTTGCCATCCGGCTGCTGCCATGATAGTATCATGATATTGAAGATTGATATAATTGAAGATTAAGTTGTCAATTGTTGGAGCATCACTTCTAATTAAACTTTCACTACATCCGGTACATTCCGCCATATTTAACCAAATAACAGGAAGTCTGTCACTAACTTCTGCCGCTTCAGCGATTAGCGGTGTAAAAGATGTTGGAAGGCTTAACATTGCAGCCATTGCTGCAGACCATTTTAGAAAATCCCTTCTTGTAAATCCACTGTCTTCAAGCATTTTAGAAACGCTTTTCTCTCCCATTCCCGGAAGTTTTTTGAGAGCTTCTATTCTCTCTTTTACTTTTTGTAAAGTTGCTTCATTCATTTTGTCCCTCCGAAATAAATTTGCTCAGTGTTAATTATACATAAATAAATATTCATTTTTCAATAGATATAAAAAAATTTTATACTATTCTTTTTTAATGAGACATACAAACGGCACAAATATCGAAGCATCTAAAAACGGAGTCAACATAAGCAATATCTTCATTCATAAGCGCCGCTTGTGCAGGTGAAGGATTTTCTTTAGTAGATGAAGCGAGGTTAAATTGAGTAGGTACGACAATATTATAATAATCAATCTTTTCGTTTTTAATTGAAATTTCGTGAATCAGACTTCCTCTTGGAGCTTCTACAGCTACTATTGCTTTACCGTTTCTTACATTTGGTTTTAAAAATGACGGTTCACATAAATCCACTTCACTTAATTTCTGTTCTATATAATCGAGTAATAATAAAGGTTCATATATCCTTGCACACATACGTGTATATATTGAATCTGAGTAAATATCATAAATTTTTTTTATATTTTTGTTTTTGTTGATTATCATTCTTGCCAAAGGCCCAACTTCGTAATATTCATTATTATATAAAGCATTTTTACTTAACGATTTATTTCTTTCTTCTTTTACATTTTTATAATCACCATTACTTTTAAAAATATTTGATTCACCGAGAACTAAAAATTTATTCAAACTTTTTCCAATATCTTTTGGAAGATTCTCAAAAAACCTTTCTAAATCGTGAGAAGTTAAATTCTCATCCATAATTTCTTTAATATATTCTTCTTTTATTTCTTTAATTAGATCTTTTAAACGCATTATTTCCATATATGTAGGATCACATGTAACTCCGCCCGGTACCATATACGAATTATGTGGAAACTGTCCTGCAAGGATCGCTATTGCTTTTGATATTTTTGATGAAAACTTAACAGCTTTAAATAAGTATTCTTTATCTTTTATTTGTGTAGGATATATTGTAATATAAAACCATTTTATATGATTTTCCACAATCTCGAGAAGAGATGTAACTTCCCTGAAAATCTGCGCTTTTTTAGAAATTTTCGCTTTAAATACTTTTTCAATGACTTTTACTGTAGCATGTAAATGAGAATGACCGCAAATCCCGCATACTCTGGGATTGATAACCAATGCATCCATATAGTTTTTATTTTTCAAATATTCTTCAATTCCATGATATTGCCAAAACTCAATCTGAACAAAATCAATCTTTTTGTCACCTTCAATTTTTAAAGTTGCTTCTCCTTCGATTTTATTTATTATTTTTTTATTTATCTTCATTATTATCCCCGCATTTATAATTTATAAGTTTACAACTTAATCTTTCGTTATTGAGACTTTTTGCTATTCCGCTCAAAGTTAAATACGCTCTTTTACTAACACCTAAAGGAATATTTGCAGGTATTCCCATGAAAGTATCGGTTTTAAAAAGGTCATTTTTAGGGAAATTAGGTTCAGTACACCCAAAGCAAGGAGTTCCGGCTCTTGGTTTGGAACTTACCTCATTCCAAAGTACTTTATTGCAACTACTATGTGTAAAAGGGCCTTGACAACCTTGAAAATAAAAAAGGCACCCTTCTTTAGTTCCGAAATTTTCTGCATCAATTTTCCATTCGAAATATTCGTTTCTTGTGCACCCCATATGTGAAGTGTAAGCAAAAATATCTTTGGGTCTATTTAAATCATCAAGTGCAATTTTTTTATTTTCACTGATCATATCCAATACAAATGCGATCCAGTCAGGATGAGGAGGACACCCGGGAAGATTTATTATTTTATCTCTACATTTATAATAATGACCTTTTTGTTCTTTATTATACATAAGGCCTTCACCAAACATTCCTCCGTATACTGCGCATGTACCAAGAGCAAGTACTTTTTTTGCTTTAAAAAAAAGTTTGGAAATAAGTTCATTTAATGAATAGCCAAGTCTTGGATAATTGTTTTTTAAAGCACCTTCAACTATTAATAAATCACATTGTTTTATTTCCAAATCATTAGAAAGAAAAAGAGGATGATATTCGAAATTAACTTTTTCAAAAAGAGAAGAAATCTCTTTATAGTTTAAAAAAGAGTGTGTACAACCATAACAAGTTACAGCGTCAATCCATATAACATTAAGCTTTGAGAGCATTGTAAATATTCTCACTTACAGGCTCAACATATTCAAGCAGAGGTTTTGAAAGGATACCTTCTTTATTTAAAAAGGCAAGTCCGCCTACGTACCCCATAAACAGACCGAATGCCGCAAAAAAGTCCTGATTTTTCAATTCTTTTTTTCTAACCCCTTCTTCAAAGAAGATCATTATTTCAGTTACAAATGCCGATACACAAAGCATTCCTTCGCAACCGTTTGCAAAAATTTCTTTATTTGATAAATATACTCTCATAAAATAATCAACAAGCTCGGGCTCGTTAAGCGCCATATTAAAATATAGTTCAACTATTTTCTTGATTTTTTCCTTACTTGATATATCCATTTCGTTGATTTTTCTAATTTCATCTCCAAATTTTTTAGAAGTATAGATTAAAAGTTCTTTCGCAAGTGATTCTTTAGAAGGAAAGTAATTATACATATTCCCGACGCTCATTCCCATTTCTTTTGCAATATCCGCAATCGTTGTATTATAAAAACCCTGCTTGGCAAAAAGATTAAGAGCCGTTTTCATTATTAATTCTTTTTTTTCTTCTTTACTCACTTTTACGCCTTTTTTTCTATTATTATAATATAATTTCATAAAGATATCGTTTCACAATAACTTTTTATTATAAAAAAGTACATTTTTTTTACAATAATTAAAGGATTTTCCATGCATGAATATTCAATCGTAGACTCTTTACTTCAATTAGCGGAAGAAAATGCTAAAAAACACAATGCTAAATTTGTAACAAAACTTGAAATTAAAATAGGTATATTAAGCGGTGTTGAACCGGATCTTTTAAAAACAGCATTCGAAACATTTAAAGAAGGGACCATGTGTGAAAATGCTGAATTCATAATGCATATACAACCTGTGGTAGTAGAGTGCAAAGATTGCGGAAAAACGAGTGAATTAAAAAAAGATGAGTATCTGTGCCCGCACTGTAATTCTCCACATATTAAAATCATAGATGGTGAAGACATGTATTTAATGTCTATGGAACTGGAAACAGACGAAGAAGACTCCTAATAAATTTTAGGAGCTATTTTAATTTCAAACAAGTTTCTTTTTATATAAAGATTTCCACTTGCCGGGTCAAACTCAACTTCTTCTGGCAAAAACTCGTTTATTTCCTCAATACCGTTAAACGTAATTTTTCTTTCAAAAAACTTTTCTATAATAACCGGTGCATTATAAATTTTCGTTTCATTTCCGAAATGGTACTCAAGCATAGCATCAAATTCGCAAAATTCTTCAAATTCCCTCATTTTTGAATGCCAGTTTTCAAGGAAAAAATCAAGTGCTTCTAATCCTCTCATTTTCCCCTCCTTTAAAAAATTTCAACTAACAAAAGTCTGCTAAAAGACCTGCTTTAAGCTGTTTATAAACTTCATCACCAGCAAATTTTTTAACAATCTCCAGACCGAAACATATTGCAGTCCCCGGACCTTTAGATGTTAACACATTTTTATCTTCGACTACTTTTGCATCACTCACATAGCCTTCTTTTCTGATGTTTCCTTCCCATCCGGGATATGCAGTATAGTTGTCTTTAAGTACTCCGGCTTTTTCCAAAGCATAAGGTGCCGCACAAATTGCTCCTACGTATTTACCTTTTTTATCCATTTCTTTTAGAAGGTTTTGAGTAGCTTCGTCTTCTGCGAGGTTAATTGCTCCAGGGAGTCCTCCGGGAAGCACTACTAAATCAAGATCATCAGCATTAACAAGTTCTATTTTGGTATCCGGAATCACTCTTACATTGTGAGCTCCGTAAATCACATCGCCTCCGACTCCGGCAACGATTACGTTCAATCCTCCTCTTCTCATTACATCAATCAAACTCATGGCTTCAATTTCTTCAAATCCATTAGCCAAAGGAACACATACATTTACAGCCATTATCCCTCCTTATTTTGAATTTTCACCCTTTTAAAAGGATAATCATCCGTGTCTTTCAATATTATACCAAATGTGCCTTTTAGATCTTTTAATTTGTGAAGTTTTTTATTTTCACCATCTACTAATATTTCAAGACTTTTTATTTTATTTGCAATTACAAACTGTTGAGAACATAATATTTCATCCTCTTTAACAACAAACCTGTCGGAACAACAGTAAACCACACTTCCGTCAAACGTATCAAGCTCTTCTATTTCGTCGAGTTCAATTTCATACTCTTTTTCCACTTCTACAATCTCTTCCAAAATAGGATCACTCGGTTCAAAAAACACAGGAAGGTCTATTCCCTCAATCTCAAACCCTGCAAAATCTCTTAACAAACATAAAAATTTTTTAATATTCTCAAGTTTTGGATGTAAAAGAACATCTTTTCCTATTAAAATTTTACCTTTTTGTAGCTTTTCAAGGTCAAATTCATCAAAATTGCTTTCACCAAAAAGATATCCGTCATCCATTTCATCGAAATACTCTTTTACCTTTTCAGGCACATTATCATATGTAAAATGTTTGGCAATAAGCGCAATAACAGCCTCTTCAGCCATAGGCTCATATGCTATACTTTCTTTATATTTTACAGGATGTAAAAAAACATCTGCTTTAATATCTTTTAAAGGCAGGTTACCTATTGAAATAATCATTTTTTTTCCTTAAACTGATTTTGAAAACACTTTCTGGTTAGCCATTTTTTTGAAATATTCATCAAACGGAAGTACAATGTTTCTTATTAAAAGACTTCCTGTTTTGTTTACTTTTATCTTTTCAGGTGTAATTTCCACAAGACCTTCATCAACGAATTCCTGAAGTTCTTTTACCTCGTCTTTGAATTTATCAAAGAAATTAATTCCAAATTTATTTTCAAACCTTTTAATATCAAAACTGAAATTAGCCATCATTTCCATAATAATATATTTTCTGATTTTATCTTCTTCACTGAGTATCACACCTCTGAATACCGGGATTTTACCTTCATCAACTGCTTTTTCATAATTTTTCAAATCTTTATAATTTTGCATATATACATCTTCAGTTTCGCCGATTGATGTAAGTCCCACACCTATTAAATCGGCACCTCCTTTTGTTGTATATCCTTGGAAGTTTCTGTGAAGTTCACCTTTTTCTATTGCTTTAAAAAGTTCATCTTCAGGTTTAGCAAAATGATCCATTCCAACCATTATATATCCGTTGTTTTCAAAAAAATCTATTACATATTTAAATATTTTAAGTTTCTCTTCGGGACTCGGAAGAGTTGTTTCATCAATCTTTCTCATACCTTTCTTCATCCAAGGAACATGTGCGTAATTAAATACAGCAAGTCTGTCAGGATTTAATTTAAGCACTAAATCAAGAGTCTTTTTAAATGTCTCAAGCGACTGATATGGTAGTCCGTAAATAAGATCAATATTTATTGAATTAATACCGGCTTCTCTCGCAATATCTACTGCTTCTTTTGTAAGATCAAAAGGCTGAATTCTGTTTACCGCTTTTTGAGTTTCTTCATTAAAGTCCTGTACACCGAAACTAATTCTATTTACTCCGAATTCTTTCATTACGTCCATATGTTCGCGTGAGAAAAATCTCGGATCGATTTCAACACTTATTTCAGCGTCTTTTTCATAGTTTTTAAAATGTTTTTTAATAAGCGCATAAACCTCAGCAAGTTCTTCTGGAGTAAAAAACGTAGGAGTTCCTCCACCAAAATGTACTTGTCTTACAACTCTGCTCGTATCAAGATGTTTACTTAAAGTTTCAAGTTCTTTTTCAAGATATTCGATATATTTTGTTCTTTTATCCGCTTTTGACGTATATATTACATTACATCCACAAAAATAACATGCACTTTTACAAAACGGAAGGTGAAAATAAAGGCTTAATGGTTTATCGCTTTTTAAAAAAGGTAAAATTTCATCTTCACTTAAATCTTTAAACTCTACAGCCGTAGGATAACTTGTATATCGTGGCGCATGTCTACTGAATTTGCTTAATTTTTTAAAATCAATTTTTTCGTTTGTCATATTATCTCTCCATTTTTAATTACATAAACTCTTTTGCAAATTCTTTACCTGCATTTTCCCATTCATCAAAAGATATAACAACTTCTTTTTTAATCATTTTGTCGTCTTTAAGTAAAGCCGCTTTAATTTTAATAGAATCATCTGCCATTATTTTTGCATATACGCCCACAGGAGCGTGACATCCAAGATTCAGGGTATCAACAAAATCTCTTTCAATTGTTACACAAATTTGTGTTCTGAAGTCATTTAAAGGTTTAACTGCTTCAATTACTTTAGGATCGTTTATTGTTTCGATTCCGAGTGCACCCTGTCCCATTGCCGGAATCATAATGTCGGTATCCAATACCTCAAAATATTTTACACTTTTAAGTAATCCGAGTCTTTTAACACCCGCGTGTGCCAGGATAATAGCGTCATATTTTCCGTCTTTAAGTTTATTGATTCTCGTATCCACATTTCCTCTAAGGTCTGTAATTACAAGATCATCCCTGAATGCTTTAAGCTGCATTGCTCTTCTTATCGAACTTGTACCCACAACCGCATTGTGAGGAAGTTCAGCCAAAGTTTCAAAGTTTTCACTTAAAAACACATCTTCAACCGCTTCTCTTACGGGAATAGCCGCTAATGTGAAATGATCAGTCTCATACTGAGTCGGAAAGTCTTTTAATGAATGTACGGCAATCTGTGCGTCGCCTTTTAAAAGAGCCTCTTCTACTTCTTTAATAAAAAGACCTTTTCCACCTATTTCAGCCAAAGGTTTATCAAGGATTTTATCTCCTGTTGTAGTTACTATTTTAAGATCAATTTCATGCCCTAATTTTTCAAGTTTGCTTTTTACCCATTCTGCCTGCCATAAAGCAAGTTTACTACCTCTTGTTGCAATTGTAAGTTTCATTTTCTCCCTTTATAATTTATATTTTTTTAAAAATTATACCATTACTTAAGTAATTTTGCGGCATCTTTTGCGTGATATGTGATAATCATATCCGCACCCGCTCTTTTAAATGATGTAAGTATTTCCATCATTAAAGTATCATAATCCATCCATCCGTTAAGCGCCGCTGCTTTTACCATAGAATATTCACCGCTTACATTATATACACAAAGCGGTTTTAATGTATTTTCTTTTATCTCTTTTATAATATCCATAAATGCAAGTGCAGGTTTTACCATTAAAATATCAGCACCTTCCGCTTCATCTATAATGCTCTCAAGCAGAGCTTCACGGGAATTTGCTATATCCATTTGATATGTTTTTCTGTTTTTAGGCACATATTCGTTATCTACAGGCGCACTCTCAGCCGCATCTCTGAACGGTCCGTAAAACGCACTTGCGAATTTAGTAGAGTAGCTCATAATTGGAATATGCGAAAAACCGTCTTCATCAAGAGCAGTTCTGAGTGTCTCAATAATATTATCCATCATACCGCTCGGTGCTATCATATCCGCACCCGCTTTTGCGTGAACAATTGCCTGTTTAGCGCTGATTTCAAGAGTTGCTTCGTTATCCACCGTTTTAAGGTGAGGATTTATAATACCGCAGTGCCCGTGATCCGTAAACTCGCAAAAACAAAGATCAGTTATAATCGCTATTTTGTCTCCGAATGCTTTTTTTGCAGCCCTTACGCTTCTTGCAATCAGCCCTTCTTCATCAAGTGCGTCACTGCCGCAACTGTCTTTTAGTTTAGGAATCCCAAAAAGTATCACCGCTTTAATTCCAAGGTCGATACATTCGCCTATTTCATCCAAAAACTCTTTTTCACCAAACTGATAAATTCCAGGCATTGATTTTATTTCATTTTTACCTTCAAGCCCTTCTTTAATAAATACAGGCATTATCAGATCTTCTACATGCACATGGTTTTCTCTAACCATATCCCTTAAGTTGCTGTTTAATCTTAATCTTCTCAGGTTCATTAACCTCTCCTTGTAAGTTCTTTACATAAATTTACGAAATATTTTGCATTTTCAACCGGTACATCAGGAAGGATTCCGTGTCCAAGGTTAAATATGTGTCTGTGGCCTTTCATAATTCCGGCTATTTTCTCAACTGCCTCTTTTGTAGCCGTTTTTGAATAAAGACGTGTAGGTTCCATATTACCCTGAAGTGTATAGTTGTCTTTGAAAATTCTTAAAGCATGGTCAATCGGCGTAGCCCAGTCAACACCCACAACATCAAACTCGCCATCCATCTCATCCATATAAAGCCCTACGCCTTTTGAAAATAAAATTACAGGGATATGAGGATACTTTGCTTTGATGTTTTTAGCTATCTCTTTCATATAATTCCATGAAAACTCAAAAAACTTTTCTTTCTCCAAAGCTCCTCCCCAGCTGTCAAATACCATAACAGCATTAGCACCCGCATCAATCTGTTTTGATAGGTATTCTATTGTCTCTTTTGTATTGAATGCAAGGAGCCTATGAAGCATCATCGGATTTGAATAAACCATTTTTTTAATTTTTGCGTACTGTTTGCTGCCTCTTCCTTCTACCATATAAGTAGCTATAGTCCAAGGACTTCCGGCAAATCCAATAAGAGCTTTTTCTTCAGGAAGCCTTTCCCTTATCAGTTTTACACCTTTATATACATATTCAAGCTTTTCATCAGCACTTGAATCAAGCGCTTCGATATCTTCTTCAGTGTCTATTGTTTTATCAAATACAGGTCCAACTCCCTTTTCAAATCTTAATGGAAGTCCCATTTCCATCGGAAGATTTAATATATCACTAAAAAGTATCGCCGCATCTACATCAAGTATGTCTATCGGTTGAATTGTCACTTCCGCTACCACTTCAGGATTTCTTGTCATATCAAGAAAATTTCCGATTTTTCTTCTTACTTCCATATATTCAGGCAGATATCTTCCTGCCTGTCTCATCATCCATACCGGCGTATATTCCGTCTCTTTACCAAAACATGCGTCTACAAATATCATTTATTCTCCTTTTTTTCCACTTTATAAATATTTTCCTCTTCACAACTTTACAACTTAATTATTTACTTAAAAATCCCTTTTTCCATATGATACTCACACTTATTCATATCAATATTTTCTCCGTTCATACCAAACAGTCTTTTTACAGATGACACAAGGATATCCACTTCCGCACTATCTGCCATTTTTCTAAGTGTAATATTCGGATGATGAAGAAATCTTTTAAATGCATTATGAAGCACTTTTTCCACTTCATCAGCTACTTCTGCAGGGATATATTTTTTCTTAACAGCATTTTTAAGCGCAGTATCGGCACATTCATGTGCTTTTTCCTGTAAAAATTTAATAACAGGATCGATTGAAACCGATTGAAGGTATTTTTCAAACTCATCAACACATTTTTTAATAAGCTCATTCGCACTTTCGAGTTCCTGTTTTCTTTTTTCAAGGTTTCTTTCACTGATTTCTTTTAAATCATCCACTTTGATTAACGTAATATCATCACAAGTAGGTCCTTCAATATCATTCGGTATAGCCAAATCAAACCAGAGTCTTTTAAAAGGAGTAGGTTTTACATCTTCACCTCTGATAATAGGATAGCTTGAAGCCGTGGCACTAAATAATAGCCTGTAATTATTTATAAGTTTAGGAAGTTTTTCAAGTGAATGTATATCAATATTTACATCATCTCCAAGCTCTTCTTTTAAAGCAAAAGCATTTTCAACCGTTCTGTTTACAAGTACGATATTTACACCCTCTTTTATAAGGTTTTTACAAACAATTCTTGCCGTATCACCGACTCCCACAACAACCGCACTGTAACCGCTGAGATCTTTAAGTTCCTCTTTTGCACGTCTTACCGCAATACTTGCAACTGAGACGGGTTCACTTGAGATTTGTGTCTGGTTTCTCACCTTTTTGGCACATTTAAACGAAAAATGAATAAGCCTTGTAAGATCCTGCCCGATAAAATGTTTTTCATACGCTTCATAAAACGCCTCTTTTAGCTGCCCCGTTATCTGTGTTTCACCCACAACCATCGAATCAAGTGAAGCCGCAACTTTAAAAATATGTTCAATTGCATCCCTACCTTCATAAATTTCTGCATTTACAAGCTCTTCAGGAGTTATCACCTTTTTGTATACTTTATCGTAAAGTTCTGTTAAATCATGCTTTTTATCAAATACAACTTCTATTCTATTACATGTTGAGAGCAAGAAGACTTCTTTAAAATCTTTGAAGTCTTCAAGAGTTAGCTTTGCAAGTTTACTTCTTAAAACAACATCGGAATTTCTATAGTTAAAACTAATTATAAAATACATTTTCAACCTTTTGGGTGATATTCGTTTTCTTCTAACTTAACCGGTTTTGAAACTCTTGATAAAATACCCATGATTAAAGTTACAATTACAACGGCAAACCAAGCCCCCATTCCTGCAAATATAACATTAATCCACCAATATCCGTCAGCTGTACCCTGACCGTAACTGTGAAGTCCTTGAGCAATATAGAAATTTACACCGAAATATGTCATAAGTACAAAGAAAAAGCTTAGAAAACTTAAAAGTGAAAATATAAATTCACCTCTTAGTTTCGGTATCATTTTACCGTGAATCACCAACGCATAAACAATCATAGTAATTAAACTCCATGTTTCTTTAGGGTCCCATGACCAATATCTACCCCAACTTTCATTCGCCCATACACCACCTAAAAACGTACCGATACTAAGTAGCGCCAGGCCTATATATAAGGCAATATAAATAATGTTATTTAATTGTTTAATTTGATTGTCGAGATTTTTGTATTTTCTTAATGCAAACAAAATCAAGTTAAGAGCCCCTAACATACTACCTACACCCAAAAATCCATAACTTGAAGTAATTACCGCAACATGGATAAGTAACCAGTAAGATTTCAACACCGGTACCATATTTGTAATCTGAGGATCTATATTATTTAAATGTGCAACCATCATAAACATACCCGCAACAAAAAGACCGGCACCAAGTGCAAGCATTGATTTTCTAAAGAAAATAAGAGATGCAAATGCACTACCCCAAGCAATAAATACAATAGATTCATATGCGTCCGACCAAGGAGCATGCCCGGCAATATACCATCTTAAAAGCATATTAGCAGTATGAGCCAATAATGCAAGAACACCTAATGAATAAAGTATTTTTTCAATTATAGGGAATCTTTTTTCTTTTAGAATTTCCGCAAATCCAATAAAAATCAAGATAATACCAAGAAGTGAATATACCCCGATTAAACTTGGAAATACCTGCCAGTGATTATATCTAAGTTCCCATTTGATTTTATTAGGATCCGGTAAAATAGGAGCCGAATATTCTTTTTGTATTTTATAAATGTTTTCTCTGATTTCTGCAACTTTTTTAGCATCGAAATCTCTCAACGCTTTTACTAAAGAAGCAAATTGATTCACGTAAAAATTACCTGTAAACGGATCAATTTTCTTCATCATAACCATTTGTTGTATTTCAAATGGCGAATACCATTTATAATTCTCATTTTTCGCATTCGGAGTTGGATAAATTTTAAATATTTGTCCGGTAAAAACCAAATATGATACATAAATTCTTTCATTTAATTTAATCCATTCTCTTTGTACTTTTGTTCTGTCTTTATCAGGAGTATTAAACGCATCATTTATTTCTTTTGAATATTTTAAATTGCCGTCACTTCCAAAAAAAGCGTTATAAGGTGCATATTTACCTTCGATACCAAGTTCTTTTCTTACCGCCGGATGGCCAACATATATTAAAGGTGCGTTTTGAAACACTTCAGGATAAGAAAGCATCCCGGTAATTAACTGATTGTAATTCATTCCAAGCAGTTTTGCTTTTTTAGTAATTTTATGAATAACATCCAAATCAAGAGTATCCATCGGTTTAATTCTACCGTTTTGCTGCACAAGAATAGTAGAAAACTCTTTTGCTGTATTTACTGAATTTTTGGCATATTCATCTATACTCATAGCTTTTGAAACGTTAGGCATTAATAAGAAGAATAATAAAAACGCAAAAAGCCCGCTTTTTTGTAATTTTTTAACTGTCATCATAAATCTGCTTTTTCTGTATACCATGCTCCAGAAAAATCCTATAGCTAAAAGTGCATATCCAATATAAGTAATCCACATTCCCGGGTCATGATTTACAGATAAAATACTTCCCTGCTCATCAGGGAAATAACTTGCTTGATAAAATCTGTACCCTTTATAAACTAAAATATGGTTCATATATATATGATAAGGAAAACTTTTATCACCATCTATTACAGTTACATAACTGTCATAACTACTTGGTTGCATACTTCCAGGATATTTTCTCATTACGAACTTATCAAGTTTTATTTTAAAACCTAAATCCACAACCTCTTTATCAGAAGGATGAGCTTTATTCTTAATTACAACAACTTCACCTTTAACTTCACCGTTTCTTAAAAACAGCTGTCCTTCATAACCAAAATATCTTGTAATGGCAGCACCTAATAATATTATTAATAACGATAAATGCAACACAAAAATAGGAACTTTTTTATAAGTTTTATATTTAAATAAAACCCCTACAAGATTTAAGCCTAAAAGCCACATTATTATTTCGAACCATAATGTTCCGTAAACATTTACCCAAGCATCTGTATCCGTTTTCATTAAAGTTGCACTAATCTGCGCCACTAAAAACACTAATGAAAGTACAACCATTGTTTCAAGTGAGAAAAATACACTTAATATTTTTTTTATCATTTGTTACCTTTATATTTATTATTTACATTTTTAATTATTTGTAAAAAAGCTTGAGGAGGTCTTGCACCTATCATTGAATACACTAATTCACCGTTTGGTTTTAAAAATAAAATTGTAGGAGTCGAACCGGTAAAATAATTCTGAACTGTTGGAGGTAAGCTGTCTTGATCAGCTAAATAAAACACTGCTACAAAATTGTCGTTTATGTATTTCGAAACTTCAGGATCTGTATAAACTTTTTCAGCTAAATATTTACAAGGAGGACATGTAGTTAAAGCGATATCAACCATAATCAATTTATCGCTCGATTTAGCAATGCTTTGGGCAATATTATAGTTCATAGCCCAATTTATTTTACCGCTCCAATCAACGGCAAATAAACTGCTAATCAATAAGAGGAAAACTAACAACTTCTTCATGGCAAACCTTTTTTTATGAATTTTAACAAAAATTTGACGTAAAACAACCGATTTTCCGGACTTTTTTATGAATTATGATTCACATCATAAGGAGTACTTATGAAAATATATATCTTTTACTAAAATAAAAATGCGTAATTTTGGCCCTCATATTAGGTGTCAGGCACTAATAATTAACATTAAAAAGCTTTTTTATTATAAGAAAATTTAATAAGAAAGAAAGAGAAAATTATTCTCCTTCATTTAATCTTTCAAGAAGGTTTGGATGGGCAAAATTAACCATTGTATGGTCATTATGGCAACTTACACAGCTGATATCTTTACCAGCATTTTTTTCTTTCCAGTATTGTTCGTGAGCATATCTACTTTCTTCACTCATTCCAAATGCTTTTTCAGGTTCTTTCACCATGTGGTGACATTGTAAACATGCACTATCATATACATAATGTTTCATTTCCCAGAAGTTTTCTTTAAAATCAACTCTTGAAATAATTCCGAACTGAGACAATGCGTCTTTAGTTCCGCTTATTCCTTTAGCAATTAAATAACCAATTAATGAATTTTTTGGTAAGTGACAATCAGTACAATGATGTACTGCAAAACCTTGAGGGTTATTACCACCATGAACACTTTCATGGAAACTTTCAACCATAGGCTTCATTGTGTGACAACTTGCACAGAAATTAGGTTTACCAGTTACATCTACTAATACAGCTGCTACATAAGAAATACCAAGACCAATAATCGCACCCGCTATTAACGCTCCTAATGTTGCTTTTTTCATTCTTCACCTTTAACTTTTTAGAGAATTATAAATAACAAAAGTGCTAAAAGAGTGCTAAATACGGATTCATTTATCTTACATGAATATTACATTAATGTTTAAAAATTAAAAATTAGATTAATCGTGCATAAATTATTTATTTCGTTTTATCCATTTGAATAACGAAAACAGCGCCATTTTCAGAGTTATATGCATACAGTTCTCCGTTAAAATGCTGAGTAATGATCACTCTGCTCATATATAACCCTATACCAGTTCCTTGTGATTGAAATTTTGTCGTAAAATACGGCTCAAAAATTTTATCTCTAATTTCCTCAGGAATTCCACCAGCATTATCTTCTATTTCGATAGTTTTCCCTTTTATTCTTATCCATATTTTTTTATTTTGTACATTTCTTTCCTTTAAAATATCAATCGCATTATTTATAATGTTTAATATAACCTGAGAAAACTCACTTTTATATCCTTCAATTGGTTCTGTGTTTTTAACATCAAAAATTATTTCAAGTTTGTTTTGTTTAATTCTTGCATCCATAAGCTGCAGGGCCTGTTCGATTATTTCTTTAGGGCAAAAATGTTCTTTTTTAGTATCTTTTTTGAAAAAATTTGTGAAATCATCGATTGTTTGCGACATATATTCAATTTGTGATAATGCTTTTTTTTGAAAATTTTCTAAAAATTCTTTATCAAGTTTATTCTTATTGTAAGCCATTTCAAGATTTTGAATCAAAAGTGAAAGCCTTGTAAGAGGATGCCTCCATTGATGTGCAATGTTTCCAAGCATTTCTCCAAGAGCGGCAAGTTTGCTCTGATGCATTAATAGCTGATCTTTTTCTTGCGTTTTGGCAATTTCCTCTTTAACTCTTTTATCCAAATCTCTATAGAAATTGTAAAGAGGCTTTGAGAAGAAAATACCAAGAGGTATAGCTAAGAAAACAGAAATCAATATCATAATCATTGCAAGTTTTTGTGAAACCTCATTTGTTTTGTTAATTAGTTTTTTATTCTGAATAAAAACAAGTTTAAACTTTTTATTCAAAGAAACAACATAAATGTCATTCGTAACAAACATATCGTTGGCTTTTTTAATCCTGTCTGCAAGAGTGTAAGTAAAAAGATCAAATATACTTTTCGCTTTTAAAAAATTACTATAATAAATTCTTCCTTCCTGATCAATCAATAATAAGTTATAAAAATTACTTGAATTGTTAAATAGCCTTTTAAGTGTTGACTCAAGTATAATAAACCCTTTTTTTGAATCACCTTTAATAGGGGATATTGTTTCGAAAACAAGACCTTCATTTGTCATAATCTCTTTTGTAAAAATTGATGTTTGAAGTTTAAAATCCCTAAAAATAAAATTATTTTTATCATTTTCACCACACATTATTTCATGATCAATTTTTTTACAGTAAACAATAGTTTTTCCATATTGATTTACATATTTTATTTTCAAAAAATCCCTATTGGCCGATAAAAATATTTTAAAAATAGAAGAAACAATTTCAGGATTGATTTTAAACTCATTTGAAAAAAGCTCGCTATTAGCTATTGCTAATGTGCTCTTTTTAATAATATCTTCTTTTGTTTTATATATTTGTATTATATTATTAGCAGAAATTTTTACTTTTTCCTGAAATTCCTGAGTAGAAATTTTTGTAAAGAAAAATATACTTATATATGTAACAGATATTACTATTAAAAAAGCGAATATTACAAACGCAACGGTAATATCAAACTTAAAATCATTGCTGTTTCTCAATTTTGTACCCGCTTCCTCTTACATTTTTAATAAAATTTTCTTTTAATTTGGCTCTTAATTTTTTAACCTGTGTTCTGAGAGTATTGTCGCATACGCTTTTTTCTTCCCATATATAATCTTTCAGGGTTTCCATATCCACAACCTGACCGATATTTTTAACTAATATCTCCAAAAAGTATTTTTCATTCGGTGTAAGTTCTACTTCTTCACCTTTGTAAAACAGTTTAAGATTTTTTACATCAAATTCATAATCATCCGTAATTTTAACCGAGTTCGTTTTTTTAAAAACAAGTCTTTTAATACGTAATTCAAGCTCTTTTAGTTCAAAAGGCTTTTTAATATAATCCGCCGCACCTATTTCAAAAGCTTTTTCAACATGATCCATATCCGAATATGCAGTAATAAATATAACCGGTACGTCGCTCGCGTATCTTTTGAGTTCATCATAAAACTCATATCCGTTCATTTCAGGCATGTTAATATCCAATAAAAATATATCATAATGACTTGGATATACTTCTTCTAACGCTTTGGAAGGTGAAGAATAATAATCTACTCTATTATCTTGAAGTTCTAAATAATCTTTTATGCTTTCCCCGATAAATTCATCATCTTCAACTAAAAGAATTTTCATAAAAAAACCTTTTTGGATTTATTATATCAAAAAAAAATTTAATATAAAATATTACATATATATTACAAAAATTTGATGTTTTTTAATTAAAAAAGTGCCATTAATGTGCCTTTTTAATAGATAACAATCCAAAAAAAGTAATATTTAAGTTAAAAAGTTGTATCATTACTATGTAAAAAGCTAAAAAGGAGTGCTTATGTCAATGAATAGAAGAGAATTTCTAAAAACAACAGCAGCGGCGGCAGCAGCAAGTGCAGTTGGAATCTCAATTCCAAGTGAAGCTAAAGCGGCAGCTGAAAATACTCAAGCCGGATGGCAATGGGATAAAGCGGTTTGTCGTTTCTGTGGTACCGGATGTGGTATTATGGTTGCGGTTAAAGACGACAAAATCGTAGCGGTTAAGGGTGACCCTGAAAGTCCAGTTAATAGAGGTATTAACTGTATTAAAGGTTACTTCAACGCTAAAATTATGTACGGTGCGGACAGACTTACTCAACCGTTATTAAGAATGAATGACAAAGGTGAGTTTGACAAAAACGGTAAGTTCAGACCAGTAAGCTGGAAAAGAGCTTTCGATGAAATGGAAAAACAATTTAAAAAATATTACAATGAATTAGGTCCTACTGGAGTTGCGGTATTCGGTTCAGGACAGTATACAATTCAAGAAGGTTATGCAGCGGTTAAATTAGTAAAAGCTGGATGGAGAAGTAACAATATCGATCCGAACGCAAGACACTGTATGGCAAGTGCGGTTGTTGGTTTCTATCAGACATTCGGTATCGACGAACCTGCTGGATGTTATGATGATATTGAAATTACTGATACAGTATTTGTTTGGGGTGCAAATATGGCGGAAATGCATCCTATTCTATGGTCAAGGGTATCTGATGCAAAACTAAACAACCCTGATAAATACTTTATTGTTAACTTATCTACATATAGAAACAGATGTTCAAACCTTGCAGATATGGAAATCATTTTCAGACCTAATGCTGACCTTGCAATTATGAACTATCTTGGTAGAGAAATCCTTAAAAGAAATGCGGTTAACTGGGATTTCGTTAAAAAACATACTATCTTTGCAACAGGACATGCAGATATCGGTTATGGTATGAGAAACCCTAACTCTCCACATGTTACAGATAAAGAAAGAGACACAGTAGCAAAACAGGTTGCAAAAGTAGTAACCGAAGAAGAGGCTGTAGCTCTTAGTCCTATCGGTAAATGGAAAGCCGGAGATGAAATGCAAATGACTCATACTGCTGGTAAAAAACCTTTCTGGCACTGGCAAATCAGCTTTGATGATTTCAAAAAAGCAGTTGAGCCTTATACTTTAGATTATGTAGCTAAAGTAGCTAAAGGTGATCCTGATGAATCACTTGATAGCTTCAAAAGAAAACTTCAAAAACTTGCAGACCTTTACTGTGATCCAAACAGAAAAGCACTATCTTTCTGGACAATGGGATTCAACCAGCACGTAAGAGGAAGCTGGATCAACGAACTTGTATATATGGTTCATTTATTACTTGGTAAACAATCACAGCCTGGTAGTGGTGCGTTCTCATTAACTGGTCAGCCAAGTGCATGTGGTACAGCAAGAGAAGTTGGTACTTTCGCACATAGACTTCCTGCGGATATGCTTGTAGGTAATCCAAAACACAGAAAAATTACTGAAAAAATGTGGAAAATACCTGAAGGAACACTTAACCCTAAAGTTGGTAGCCACTTCTTAAAAATCATGAGAGACATTGAAGACGGTAAAATCAAATGGGCTTGGGTACACGTAAACAACCCATGGCAAAATACTGCAAATGCTAACCACTGGATTAAAGCAGCAAGAACTATGGATAACTTTATCGTAGTAAACGAAGCATATCCTGGTGTATCAGCAAGGGTTGCAGACTTAATTTTACCGGTATCTATGATTTATGAAAAATGGGGAGCATACGGTAATGCTGAAAGAAGAACTCAACATTGGAGACAACAAGTAACACCTCCAGGTGAAGCAATGCCAGATTTATGGACTATTATGGAATTTAGTAAAAGATTTAAATTAAAAGAAGTATGGAAAGCTCATCCTCAAGCTAAATTACCAAGCGTACTTGATAAAGCTCAAGCTATGGGATATGATCCAGAAATGACACTATTTGACGTATTATTCAACAGACCTGAATATCGCAAAAACTTCCCATGGCCAGATCCAATTGCTAAAAACCCTCAAACAGGTAAACTTCATGCAAATACTGAAGCTGGAGGAGACGGAAGAACTATTATTGGTGCTGACGGTAAAGAATGGAAAGGTTACGGATTCTTCGTTCATAAAGCATTATGGGAAGAATACAGAAAATTCGGTCTTGGACATGCTCACGACCTTGCAGATTTCGACACATATCATAAAGTTAGAGGTCTAAGATGGCCTGTAGTTAACGGTAAAGAAACAAAATGGAGATTTAATGCTGAATACGATCCATATGCAAGAAAATATGCAAAACCTGGTGAAAAATTCGCATTCTACGGTCCATTACTTAAAGCACTTAAAAGAGGTGACCTTAAAGGACCTAAAACTAAACAAAAATATAGCCTAAAAAATAAAGCGAAAATTTTCTGGAGACCGTTTATGGTTCACCCTGAAGATCCAAAATACGATACAAAAGGTTACAACTTCTGGCTATGTACAGGTAGGGTACTTGAACACTGGCATAGTGGTACTATGACTATGAGAGTTCCTGAACTATATAGAGCAATGCCTGAAGCATTATGTTACATGAACCCTAAAGACGCTAAAGAGTTAGGTCTTAACAGATTCGATTTAGTTGTAGTTGAATCAAGAAGAGGTAAAGTTAAAGCAAGAGTTGAAACAAGAGGAAGAAACAAACCGCCAAGAGGACTTGTATATGTTCCATGGTTTGACGAAAAAGTATTAATTAACAAAGTTTGTCTTGACGCAACTTGTCCGTTAAGTAAAGAGACAGACTACAAAAAAGCGGCAGTTAAAGTATATAAAGCTTAAGGATTTAAATGGATAACAAAAGACGCTCATTTTTAGTAAACCTAATTCAAGCTGGTGCGGCAGCAACTGCTGCCGGCACTATTGTCGCAGGGTTTGCTGAAGAAAACAAAGCAAAAGAATTAACGCTTAGGCCTCCTGGTGCATTAAAAGAAGACGAGTTTCTCAAAACTTGCATCAGATGCGGTCTTTGTGTTGAAGCCTGTAAAAACAGAGATAATAAAGTAGTTATTGACGGAAATGAAATCATTACTTTAAAACTCGGGGCACCGGGTGATAAAGTGCCAATCGGAACACCGTATTTCATTGCAAGGACTGGTCCATGTTTCATGTGCGACGATATTCCTTGCATGTACGCGTGTCCAACCGGTGCACTTACACCTGATGAATGTAAAAACGATAAAGGCGAAGTTGCTATTGATTATGCAAAAATGGGCGTCGCTGTAATTGATCCGAGCAGTTGTATTGCTTTTTGGGGTCTACAGTGTACCGCTTGTTATAGAGCTTGTCCGGAACTTGATAAAGCTATTACCATTGAATGGAAACAGAATAAAAGAACAGGTAAACACGCATATAGAATCCCGGTGGTGCATGAAGAAGCATGTACGGGATGCGGTATGTGTGAACAAGCCTGTGTAACTGAAATTGCAGCTATTAAAATTTTCCCAAGAGAAGTTGTACTTGGAAAAGCCGGTGACAGATATGTAAAAGGCTGGGATGTAAAAGATCAACAAAGAGTAAAAAATGCCTCTACCGATACTAAAACTGTTACTGGTAGAAGTAAAAAAAGTGCGGTTGATAATTTAAATGAAGGAATCAAATGGGATCAATAATTAAAAACAAATATCTGATTCTAAGAAGAATATCCCAGCTGTCAATATTGTTTTTATATTTTGCGGCAAATGCATACGGATGGAAAATATTGGTAGGAAATTTAAGTTTTTCTAAACTGTTTAACACTATACCATTATCAGATCCGTTTGCTGTTTTGCAAATGCTATTTGCAGGAGCCGCTATAAGTGCTGATTTGATTTTAGGTGTGTTTGTTGTTCTTTTCTTATACGGTGTAATAGGAGGGAGAGCTTATTGTAGCTGGGTTTGCCCGGTTAATATGATAACTGACTTAGCTGCATGGGTAAGAAGAAAAACACACCATGAAAAAGACAACTTAATCAGTACAACAAAAACAAGAAAATTTAGATACGCCTTTTTGGTTGTATTATTAATTGCATCAGCCTTTATAGGTGCTGCGGCTTTTGAATTTATCAGTCCGATTGGTATCTTCACAAGAGGTGTAGCATTTTCCTTAGGCTTCGGATGGATATGGTTATTGACAATTTTCATTTTTGATGCATTTGTTCTTAAAAACGGATGGTGTGGACATATCTGTCCAGTAGGTGCAATGTATAGTCTTGTGGGTAGTAAAAGTTTGATCCGTGTATACCACAATAAAGACAACTGTACAGCATGCGGAGAATGTTTAAACATTTGTCCTGAAACACAGGTTTTAACCCCTGTAATTGATAAAAAAAGTGACTATATTAACGGCATTGAATGTACTAATTGCGGTAGATGTATCGAAGTTTGTAATGATAATGCCCTTAATTTTTCAATAAGAAAATATATAAACTCAAAAGGAGAAAACAATGAAAAAACTACTAATTAGTTCTGCTTTAATTGCAGGATTTATTTTCACTGGTTGTCAAACTACAACAACTTCAAATAAGGAAGTTAAGGTAACTGGTATCAGAGAAGCAAACCTAAACGCTGATTCTCAAAATTTACCAGAATTAAAACTTAACACTACTCAGCCAATCCCTGGGAAAGTAAAAAAACAACCAGCATCTTTTGTAACTGCGCCTCCAATGATCCCACATAGCGTTGAGGGAATGGTTCCTATTACTAAAAACAACAATATGTGTTTAAACTGTCATATGCCTCAAGCGGCTAAAAGTTTAGGTGTTACTCCGATTCCACCAAGCCATTTTGTTGACAATTTTGAAGGTGGTAAAAAATCTTCTAAACTTGCAGGAAGTAGATATAACTGTACATTATGCCATGCTCCTCAGGCAATGGTTGACCCTGTAATTGAAAACAAATTCGAATCATTAAGAAAGTAATGGATAGACGTTCTTTTTTTAGGAGAGTTAAAAACTCTCCTTTTAAATCTTTCATATATCCTCCTTATTACGACAAGAAAGAAGACTTTTCAAAATGTAAAGATTGTAAAGATAAAGATTGCTTGATTGCATGTAATGAAAAAATAATAAAAATAGTAAATGAAAAACCGGTATTGGATTTTACAAATTCGGGATGCACTTTTTGTGACGAATGCGCTATTGCATGTAAAAACGGTGTTTTATCGTTACCATATAAAAAAAATACAATTAATGCTGAAATGATTATCAATCCTAAAAAATGTATTGCATGGAATCAAACAATCTGCTTTTCATGTCAAGATGTATGTGAAGAATTTGCTATAATATATAAAGGAATGTTTAATCCTGTAATAGACCTTGAAAAATGTACAGGCTGCGGATTTTGCATAAGCGTTTGTCCTACAAATGCAATAGAAACGAAAATTATATAGGAGATTGAATGAAAAAATTAATTTTAATTATTTTAGCAATTTGTGCATTTGCATTACCGCCTGTGAAAAAAATAACTTACAACGGCTATATTTCAAAAATAACGTATAACAACACTTATCTAATAGCCGGACTGGAAAACGGTACTATAGTAATAAAAGACTTTAAAACATTTAAAAATATCGGTACAATAACTCTTCCTAAAATTCATGATTTTATGGGAGATTTAATATCAATGCCTATTTATTCGCTTGATATCTCTCCTGATAATAAACATCTGATGATTTTAGCTGAAGGTGAAGATGCCAAAAGAGAACTTTTCATTTATGATTTTAATTCTAAAAAATTAGATCATATTTTTACTACAAAAGAAACGTTAATGAAAGGGACTTATATAGGAGACAATAAAATATTTTTTGCCTTACTGAGCGATGAAGCACTACTTTATGATTTAAAAAACAATAAAAACATATACAGAACCCAAGTGGGTAATTATGTTTTTTCAACATATGCTGTTAATAAAAATAAAACTTTAGCGGTATTCGGTGATGAAAGTGGAGCGTTGAAAGTTGTAGATATTAAAACAGGGAAAAAACTCAAAGAGTTAAAAGGTTTCAACAAAGACAAAACATTAAGCTGCGATATTGAAAAAAACCTTGCTATTAACGGTAGCAGCGATATGAGAGTAGCTGTATATGATATTAATAGCGGGTATTCCAAATTAACTTTAAAAGTAAAATTTTTACCTTATGGGGCAACAATCAGTCCTGATTTAAGTAAATTTGCAGTACAATACAATGAAAAAAACGATATTGCAATTTATTCAATGTATAATAAATTGCTGTTTGTTTTAAATGGCCATACAATGGCATTAAACGGAATTAAATTTTTAAATAACGATACTATTATAAGCTTTTCTCCTGCAGAAATACTTATATGGAAATTAAAATAAAGGAGTGATATGAATATTTCAAGTATTATAGTAAGAACAAGACCGGAAAATTACGATGCAGTTTGGCTTAATTTACAAGAATGTGAATTTTGTGACGTTCATTTCGGAGAAAAAGAAAAAGGTGTCATTATTATTACTATTGAAGGTGAAACAGTAGAGGAAGAAATAGAAAAATTAAACAAAATAGAACAGATGCCTCTGATTATAAGTGCGGATATGCATATGAGTTATTGCGAAGAAGAATTAGACAAGTTAAGAGAAAACATAGATCTTAATTCTACTGTTGAAGAATTAAACACTGATAAAAAAGCCGAAGAAATAAAATATTTTGGTAGTTTAAAGAAAAAATATTAATAAAGTTAAAGCTTAACTTTAAGCTTTCTCCCTCTTTCAAATCATATCAACTTACATACATTCAATCAATTCAATTTTGATATAATACTATGAATTACACATAAAAGGCGCTTTAATGAAAAAAGTAAAAATCGTAGCAACACTTGGACCTTCTTCATCAGATAAAATATCTCAAATGATAAAAGCAGGTGTAGATATTTTTAGACTTAATTTTTCACATGCAGATCATAAAACACACAGACAGTCAATAAAACATATTAGAGAAACAGCTAAAAAACTTGACAGTAAAACAGCTATACTGCAAGATATAAGCGGACCTAAAATACGTATAGGTGAAATAAACGGATTTTTAGAATTAAAAAGAGGAGACAAAATCAGACTTGTAAAAAAACATCCTGAAAGTTTGTACGATTTAACTTTAACATATCCTGAAATAATTGACCATGTAAATATTGGTGAATATGTCTTTTTTGCAGATGGAAGTATAAGAACCAAAGTTATAGACAAAGATAATAATTCTTTAACACTGGAAGTAAAAAACGAAGGTGTTTTATCAAGTAGAAAAGGAGTGAATTTTCCTCATTCTAAACTTAAAATTTCGGCAATTACACCAAAAGATGAAAAAGACCTTGCTTTCGGTGCAAGAAACGGAGTGGACATTGTCGCAATTTCATTTGTTAATTCAAAAAATGATATCTTAAAAGCAAAAGAGATATTAAAACAAAACGGTGCAAATCCTTGGGTGATTGCAAAAATAGAAACCAAACAGGCTGTAGAGAATCTTGATGAAATTTTAGAAGTCAGTGACGGTGTAATGGTTGCAAGGGGTGATTTAGGTATTGAAGTTGGAATAGAAAAAGTACCTGTAATACAAAAGAAAATCATAAGACGCGCAAATAAACTAAAAAAACCGGTAATTACAGCTACTCAGATGTTATTGTCTATGGTTAATTCCCCTTTCCCTACACGTGCGGAAGTAAGTGATGTAGCGAATGCAGTAATGGATGGAAGTGATGGTGTGATGCTAAGCGATGAAACGACGGTAGGTAAATATCCGGTAAAAGCAGTGGAAACACTTAAAAATGTGATCCTTGAAACTCAAAACATATATCCATATTATAAAAAATACGAAATACTTGATGAAGATGCGATTGCAGCAAGTGTTGCTGATTTATGCAGAGGAATTGAACCTAAAGGAATAATCTGTTTCACAAGCAGCGGTACAACTGTTAAGAGCATTGCAAAATACAGACCTAAATCACCTATTTTTGCAGTAACTCACAGTAGAGAAACAAGTAGAAAACTTAATATGGTATGGGGTGTTAAACCTCTATTTGAAATTCCTAAAATTAAAAACCCGGAAAAACTTATCGAAAAATTCAGAACCCTTGCCATAAAAACAGGGTGTTTCAAAAAAGGAGATATGGTAATCGTAACAATGGGTAGTTTAGTAGGAAAAGAAGGGACTACAAATATGATCAGGGTAATTGAAATTTAAATTATTTCAGTATCAAAAATAAACTCTATTTCGGGAAAGTTTCTGAAAAGAAATTCTTCAATAGTCCTTTTAATTTCTCCAGCTTGTTTTTCATTGTGTGCTGCATAAACAATGGCGATACTTGCTTCTTTAGGATATTCACCTGAAAGATCTAATACGGATACGTTAAATTTTTTAAGTTTTTCTTTAATTGAATTTAAAATCTTTCTTCTTTCTTTAAGAGAAAAAACAAAAGGCAGTTCAAAATCGGCAATTAAATTAACTATCACCATTTCTATAACTTAATATTAAGATTCTTTTTCCTTACACTCTTTACAAATTCCGTAAATATATAGTTCTTTTTGAGAATCGGGATATTGTTTATCAATTTCTCCTTTTATCAATTCATTAAACGGAACATCTTCTACTTTTCCACATTTTTTACAAATAAAATGGGCGTGCGGTTCTTTCGTAATTTCAAATTTAGGTTTATGATGTAAACATATCTCACTTATAATATTTTCATCTTTCAATGCAGTAATATTTTTATATATGGTTGCAAGTGAAATAGAAGGGAAAAAATCTCTTATATCTTCATAAATCTCTTCAATACTGGCATGGCCTTTTTTTTCAAGCTCTTTTAATATAGCCAACCTTTGAGGAGTAATTTTCAGGCTCGATTCTTCTAATAAATTTTTTAATTGTTTCATACTAACCTTTCATTTCTTTTCTTTAAAAATTCCTTTGAATATTTAAAGAAAAGAAAAAAGAAAGAATTAAGCTTCTTTGAAAGCTTTTACTAATTCTTCCATTTCTTTAACATCAGCTTCGTCAACTAAATCAGCTAATGTTACATAAGCTCCTACATTTCCTGTCATTGGCTCAATATCAGTATTTACAGGTAATGTTTTTTTACCAGGTTTCCAGTTTGCAGGGCAAACTTCACCAGTTTTATATGCATGCTGATGTGCAATAATTTGTCTTAAGAATTCTTTTACACTTCTACCAACAGGCGGAGCTTGTACTTCTTGAGCTACAATTACACCGTCTGGATTGATTAAGAATCTTCCTCTTAGCGCAAGTCCTGCACCTTCAATCATTACACCGAATTTTCTTGTAACTTCACCAGTTGGATCTGCACCGATTGTAAGTTTAAGATCTTTTAATAACGGTTCAGTTTCTACGAATCTTTTGTGTGAGAATTTTGTATCAGTTGATACTGCAAGTACTTCTACACCTAATTCTTTTAAGAACGGTAATGCTGCGTTCATTGCTGCAATTTCAGTTGGACATACGAATGTAAAGTCTGCAGGGTAAAAACATACTACAGTCCATTTACCTTTATAATCTTCACTTGAAACTTCTGTATAATGACCTGTTTCCGCATTATATGCTTCCATTTTGAATTCAGGCATTTCTTTCAATACCAATACACCTTCTTGAGTTTTAATTTCTTCCATACTAACCTCCTCTTTTGTTGTTATTTTTTCATCTTTTATTGCTGTTTTTGTATCTTGTTCACATGCCATGTGGCACCTCCGTTGTTTGTTTTACATCGAAATTATAATCAATAAAAAGTTTTTTGTCAAGGATAATTTAACAAAAAGGAAAAATTTTTTCCTTTAGAAGATTTTTTCTAAATCTAAATTATAAAAAAGATTTGGATGTTCAAGTTTTACTTTGTTTAAAATTTCGCTTATCGAAGCATTTTCATCTCTTTTCATTTCCTCTAACACAACAGCTTTAACATCATCGTAATCAACAGGAAACTCACTTAGTATGGCTTTTTCAAGTTTCAATTCAAAATTTTCTTTCATTACATTTTTCATTGTTTCCATTAACTTCATGTATTCTTCAACATCAAGTACTATTTTAAACTCGTTATTTATGTGCATAATCCAAAGAGAGTTATCTAAATTCCCTTCAATTACTTCAAATTCTTTACACTCAACAACTGTTTTTTCGTTTATATTTAATTTTTTTGCTATTTTTTCAGCCAAACCATCAATCCTTTCTGCGCATGTAATCTATTTTCAGCTTCTGTAAATATTTCTTCCGCGTGAGATTCAAAAACTTCTTCGCTTACTTCATAACCTCTGTAAGCCGGAAGACAATGTAAAAATATTGAGTCTTGCTTTGCCAATTCCATTAATTCAGTATCAACTTCAAAACCTCTGAAATCGTTTATTCTTTTTTCTTTTTCCTCTTCCTGCCCCATACTTACCCATGTATCTGTCGTAACAACATCAGCGTCTTTTACGGCGGCTTTAGGATCGTATAAAAACTCTAACTTGGCTCCGCTTGTTTTTGCGAATTCAATTGCTTTTTGTTTTATATTTTCATCTATTTCATAGCCTTTCGGTGTTGCTATTCTTAAATTAAATCCGAGCTTTGATGCCAAAATCGCCCAAGAATGAGCCATATTATTACCATCACCCACATAAGCGGCAGTTGTGTTTTGAGGGTTATTAAAATCAAACTTGTTAAATTCAATCATAGTCATAAGATCCGCAAGTAACTGAACAGGATGGCATAAATCTGTTAAACCGTTTATAACAGGTACTTTTGAATATTTTGCAAACTCTTCTAATCTTTCCTGTCCAAATGTTCTGATCATCACTAAATCAACCATTCTTGTAATTACCCTGGCAGTATCTTTGAGAGGCTCTCCTCTTCCCAATTGAATATCACGCGAACTTAAAAAAAGGCCATTTCCACCTAACTGATTTATTCCCGCTTCAAAAGAAACCCTTGTTCTTGTAGAACTTTTTTCAAATATCATCGCTAATTGCTGATGTTTTAAATATGGTTTATAAACACCGTTTTTTGTTTCCGTTTTAATCTGAAATGCCAAATCGATAATTTCTTTAATTTCTTCTTTAGAGTAATCACAAAGCCATAAAAAATGTCTCAATTTTAATCCTTTATATATTAAGTAGATAAATTGTGAAGTAGATAAGTTTTAAAAGCAAATACATAATACCGCACCATTTCAATTTAAAAATCTTTCATAACTTTACAACTTATCTACTTAACTACTTCATAATTGAGGTATAATTTTATCAAAAAAGGAGAGTTTTTGAAAATATCCGATATTGCCACTCTTCCAACTAAATACGGTATATTTAAAATACAATCTTTTAAAGAAAACGATAAAGAGCATTTAGCTATTTTCACTGAAAAACTACCGGAAATCCCATATATCAGAATTCATAGCGAATGTCTTACCGGAGATGCTTTGGGTAGTTTAAAATGTGACTGCGGAGATCAGTTGGCATTTGCACTTAAAACAATAAATGAACACGGAGGAATAGTCTTGTATTTGAGACAAGAGGGACGTGGAATAGGTCTTTTTAATAAAGTAAATGCTTACGCTCTTCAAGATAAAGGCCTGGATACCGTTGAAGCTAATCATCAATTAGGTTTTGAAGCCGATATGAGAGATTTTTCCATTGTTGAAAAAATATTAAAACACTTCGGTATCAAACAGATTAAACTTTTAACTAATAACCCTAAAAAAGAATTTGCTTTTAAAAACATAAAAGTTGTTGAAAGAATACCTGTTAAAGTTGAACCGAATCCGTATAACGAAAACTATTTAAAAACTAAAAAAGAAAAATTAGGACACAAACTATAATGAAAGTTTTTGTGACATCCGATGGATTCGTGGCAAGTCACATTAAAAAGTATTTTAAATCCAATTTAGTTGAAAATATAGAAAATGCTGACGTTATAATAAATACAATCGGTATCCTAAAAGAAGAAAAATATACATATGAAGATTCACATATAATGAGTATTAAAAAACTTATCCCAAATATAAAAAACAAAAAACTAATACATATTTCCGCTTTAGGTTCAACAAAAAACCATCCTTCAAAATATAAACATACCAAAGCCATGGCAGAAGAAATTATAAAAAAAGAACTTGTAAACTATGTTATATTAAAACCTTCCATAATTTTAGGTGACGGACAAAAATTATATGACGATTTAAAATATTTCAAAAATTTTCCGATAATTTTCGCTCCGAAAATGAAAATACAACCATTAAACATTCAAAAACTAATTGTATTTATTGATGAAATAATAAAAAAAGACATGACAGGGGAATTTGAACTTTGCGGAGAAAAAGTGATCACCATGAAAGAACTTTTTATAAAAGTATTTGATAAATATAATAAAAACCCTTTAATTTTAGAAATGCCGAAAGTTTTTTTTAGAGTAATGCTCCCTTTATTGTCTCTTTTAAAGATTATGAGTAAAGACGAATATTTAATGATTGAAGACAATATATGTAAAGGTGACAAATGAATAAATTCGACATATTTACAAATGAACTTTTAAAATGGAATAAAGTCCATAAATTTACAAATTATAAAACTCCCGAAGAAATTAGGGAACAAATAGAAGATTCCTTATATCCGTTGGAAAAAATAAAACATTATAAAACGGCTCTTGATATTGGAACTGGTGCAGGTTTTCCGGGATTAGTTTTGGCAATTGCAATGCCGGAAACAAAATGGTATTTGGTAGAACCATTAAAAAAAAGATACTCTTTTTTAAATTATATGAAAATAAAACTAAATTTAGATAATGTAAAAATCGTTCCCTCAAGACTTGAAAAAGCAGATATTGATCCCGTTGAATTAATTACAACAAGGGCGGTAATGCCCACCTCAAAAATAATAGAAATTTCAAGGCCTTATTTAGAAAAAAATGGTAAAATACTTCTATACAAAGGTTCAAATGCTTTGGAAGAATTAAAAGAGGCTAAAGTTAATGCCGAAATTATCTCAAAAGGCAACCGTAATTATATATTTATAAAGGATATTTAATGGGAAAAATAATTTTATTTGTTTTAATAGGTGCGGCAATATATTTTTTCTTTATCAAATCAAGAGAAGTAACAAACAAAGACAATGATGAGAATGAATTTGTACAATGTTCAAACTGTGGCACTTTTGTATTAAAAAAAGAAATGAAAGAAAAAAACGGAAAACTTGTCTGCAAGGACTGTTATGAAAATTCTTGAAAAACCTTTTTGCAACGAAGAATTTTTTGAAGTTGAAACCCTCGAGGATATTAAAAACTCACCAAACAATGCAACGTTGGTCTTCAAATACTGCGATTCTTCTTTGGAATTGTTTAATTTTTGCAAAAATAACAATATACCTTACGCAGTTTTGACATCAAACGTCAAAGAATTGATTTTTTGCGCAAATCTTGGTGCAAAATATATTTTTTGTGATACAATAAAAAATGCAAAAATCTTTCAAAAAATTGCAGACGAATATCTGTTGGATTCTAAGATAGTTTTATTAATCGATAGTTTTAATGAAATAGAAAAAATTGTCGATTTTGGTATCGATGCAATTAAATTAAAGGGGAAAAGATGAAAAAGCCGAGCGTCACGCCGATAGAAAAAGAAGTGGTATTAAACGAAGAAGATTTTATTATTTCTAAAACAGATTTAAAAAGTAGAATTTTATACGGTAACCAAATTTTTATACAAATGAGCGGATATAGTGAAGATGAAATATTAGGACAGCCGCATAATATTTTAAGACATCCGGATATGCCAAGATGTGCCTTTAAAGTTTTATATGATCATATTCAAAACGGCAAAGAATGGTTTGGATTTGTTAAAAATTTAAGAAAAGACGGTGGTTATTATTGGGTATTTGCAAATATCTCCCCTACATATGACAATAACGGTAATATGATAGGTTATTATTCAGTTAGACGTAAACCAAGAGAAGGCTTCAAATCAATAATAGAACCATTATATAAAACTCTTTTAAATATTGAATCATCTGAAGGAATGGAAGGCAGTTTAAAAGCTGTTGAAGATCTATTAGAAAAACATAATATGACATTCAATGAAGTTATGTTAAAAATCCAAAAAGGAATTATCAATGAATTGTAAAATACTTGCGGGAATCGGAGGAGTTGTTTTCTTAATTTTAGGTGCATATACCGGATATAACGGAGATTATGTATCAGCAGGAATTTCCGTTATCGGACTTATTGTATCAATTCTGGCTTATATATCCAACTCTTCTTCTACAAATACCCAAAATCAAAGCAATCTACAAAAAGAAATAGAAAGAATTCTTCTTGAAGCTGCAAACGGAAATTTTGAAAGTAGAATCACTCATATTAATACAGCCGATCCTACTTCCAAGGCAGCATGGGCTTTAAATGATCTTTTAGACCAACTTGAAGCTTTTGAAAGAGATATAAAAGAATCTATCAACGCAGCTAAAAACGGAATAGATTATCGCGATATTGCGCCTCAAGGTTACAAAGGTACATTCAGAAGAACAGTTATTATGCTTAACGATGCAATCGATGCAATTTCTACAGCACTTAAAGAACAAGCAAGAAGCGAACTTGCCATGACCCTTAACAATTTGGGTGGAGGTATTAAAACTCAGATCAATGAAATCAAGACATCACTTGATACTAAACTAAAAGAATTTATGATTAAAATTGACGAACTTTCAGGTGAAATATATGAAGGTGCAGATGCCAGCGCTGTAAAAATTGAAAATCTAACAAACGTACTTAACGAATTAATCGACTTTATCGCACATACCAACGAAGCTATCAACATGCTTTCCCAAAGAACCGACGAAATTGGAAAAATTGTAGAACTAATTACCGATATTGCAGACCAGACTAACTTGCTTGCATTAAACGCAGCAATTGAAGCAGCACGTGCAGGTGAACACGGAAGAGGATTTGCAGTTGTTGCAGACGAAGTAAGAAAACTTGCCGAAAGAACACAAAAAGCTACAAGCGAAATTTCTATAACTATTAAAACTTTACAGCAAGAAACAAGTGAAATTCAAGCTAACTCAGATAAAATTACCGAAATGGCTACAACTTCAAGGGAAGATATCGAAATAGTTCAAGACATGGTTATAGGATTTAGAGACAAATCACTTGAAAACAGAAAAAATGTTGATTTTGCACTTACAAGAATGCTCATGGATCTTGCAAAAATTTCTCATTTAATATTCAAATTAAATGCTCATGACGCTATTATCGAAGAAAAAGAAATCGATATTTCATCTGAAAATGAATGCGATTTCGGACGCTGGTTAAACGATGAAGAATCAATGAGAAAAATCGGATGCTATCCGGAATATAAAACAATTAAAGACCATCTGCACAAACAAATTCATATACTTACTAAAAAAGCTCTTGAATGTACAAAAGAAAAAACTTGTATCACAAATAAAGAACAGACCATCAGAAACTTTGAAGAAATTGAAAACATTTCTCACAGACTTTCACAAACACTTGATAGCGTATTTGAAAAATATATAAAAGAGCCTTGTAAGTGACCAAAAAGTTCAATATAACTCTCATCCTTCTTATTCTTCCTTTTATTTTTTTGAGTCTGTTTTTAGTAAATGAAATCTCTCACAGACTATATATAAAAGAATTAGTATATATCGGTATAGGTATAGTGGCTTTTTTAATTACCTACTTGTTACCCATAAGAAAACTGCTTTGGCTTATACCTATTATTTATTGGTTCAATATTTTCCTGCTTATTTTGGTAGACACTATAGGAATAAAAATATTAGGAGCACAAAGATGGCTTAAAATTCCTATATTAAATATAACAATTCAACCTTCAGAATTTATGAAAACCACTCTTTTATTAATGCTCGGATATTTAATATACAAATATCCTCCCAGACCATATTACACATTTAAGGAATTTTTAAAACTTTCTTTTTATATTATCTTACCGTTTGTATTGATTGCAAAAGAGCCGGATTTAGGAACAGCTCTTATTACATTAATAATAGGTTTTGGAGTGTTATTTATTATAGGAGTTGATAAAAAAATCTGGATAACATTAAGTATCGGTGCAATATTATTTGCACCTATTTATTACAAATACATTATGAAAGACTATCAGAAACAAAGAATAGAAAACTTTCTGAATAAGCCCAGTTATCATGTCCGTCAATCAATTATAGCAATTGGTAGCGGTGGTTTTAGCGGAAAAAACAAAGAAGAAGCCACTCAGACACAATTAAAATTTTTACCCATTGCAAGCAGCGATTTTATATTTGCATATTTAGTGGAAAGATTTGGATTTATCGGTGGAAGCGGAGTAATTTTACTTTATTTTATTTTAATTTTTTATCTTTTAAAAATCGCTCAAAAACTAAAAGAAGATTATTTTGCAAAAGTAATGTTTGCAGGTGTAGGTTTAATGATATTTGTATATTCTTATATTAATATTTCTATGACAATGAACTTAGCACCTGTTGTAGGAGTGCCTTTACCGCTTCTTAGTCACGGAGGAACAAGTTTCATTAATTTTATGATACTTTTTGCTATTTTAGAAAACCTTATAAGCAGAAAAGAATTTATCCATACTTATGGAGTTAAATAGTTAATAGTTAATAATTTATGAAGTATGTTTATTATATCTGATAACGTTATCATCAAGACAACTTCTTCTTTATCAGAATTTCAAGACAAACCAATATCTATAAGTGCCAGACACTTTCTAAGTAATTTTTAAGTGGTGCCCAGGGACGGAATCGAACCGCCGACACAGGGATTTTCAGTCCCTTGCTCTACCGACTGAGCTACCTGGGCATAAGTGGTGGACTCGGCAGGACTCGAACCTGCGACCAACCGGTTATGAGCCGGTTGCTCTAACCAACTGAGCTACGAGTCCACTTATGTGGACTGAAATTATAACTATTTTTAACTGCAATTTCAAGGGATTTTTTAAAATTTTATAAAATCCCCTATTCCTTTTTTTAGAAGCTGTTTGCTGAGCTGGTCTTTAGTATATTTATTTAAGCTGCTTTTTAATGAATCAATACTGTTTTCAAAAGAGCTAACATCATTAATAATATTGAATTTATTCGCATCAAAACCTGTTTTTGAAATTTCCTCTTTAATTTGTTCTTTTAAAATATCTTTCAATTTAGATTTTGCAATTTTAATTTGAGTATTCATTTCTTCTTTTAAATAATTAGCAAACAATTTATCAATATCAGAAGTTATTTTAATATTATATTTTTGATTGTTACCTTTAATTAAAATTTTTACATTAAGTTTTTTTAATTTCTGCACCACTTTTGCAATATATTTGTTTGATGCAAAAGTTATTTTTTCAGGTACTATATATACAGAAGTGACTATATTATAATATTCATTGTCTATATTACCATGAGAAAATACATTAATCTTAGGATTTAAAAGAACCAATTCTCCTGCATTAAGCTTATTGATAAAAATGTTCTTTACATTTAAATCCATCTCTGCTTTTTGTAAGTATTTGACTGTAAGCATGGCGGATTTAAAGTATTTCGAAACAGCTGAAATTGTAATAATTCCTTGTTTATTCAACAATATTTGATTAGAAGAAAGATTAACAACTTCGGTTTTTGCATCTATATCACTGCTTTTAGCACTTATAATACCTTTTTCCAAAACAAAATCAGGATATTTTATTTTATCTTTATAAGTAATATATGTACCTTTAGATCTAATATATTGATTGTTTTCTTTTGTTTCTTTTTTAAGATAAGGCTGAATTAATTTATAATATTTCAAAAATTTCTCGACATATTTCTTTACTTCAGGCTGCAGAAATGTTTGTGCAAATTCATAATATTTACCTTCTTTCAACATATCATATTTAGATGCAAGTCTTTTGTAATCGTTTTGTGAAGCTTTTTTTATTTCGTCTAAATCATTTAATATCTGTTTTTTAAGGACTACGAGTCTGTCTTTTTCATTTTTAATTTTATCTTTTAATAAACCGATATTTTTTTTAATCTCATCGACTTTGGCAAGTATTTTTTGTATATCATCAGGCGTTTTTATATTTTTACTTAATTTTTCAAGCTCTTTTATCTGATTTTTTATTTGATTAACACTATTTTTAGAATTTGCCAAATCTTTTTTTACCTGATTGGCTAAAACAACAAACTCTTCATAATCTTTTCTTAATTTTTCAATTTTTTGAAGTGATTCTAATTTATAACCTTTGATAAGATCTTCCGGCTTAGGAAGAGATACATTTATTTTTTTTAATATATTGGATTTATTATTTTGTGAAGAGGTATTGCTTGAGATAATGATTATATCTTTTATACTTTTTTCGGTATGGACATTAACAATATTCAGATATTCAATATCAAACTTTTTCCATAATAAATAATACCATGAAAGTTTTAAGTTAATTTTATCTGTCTTAATATCACCTACTTGAATATTATTTATATCAATTTGAGCATTGAATAACGAAGTGTTAATTTGTTCTATTTTCACAGGTTTGTGAAATATTTTAGAAAGGCTATATTCCGTGACTTTTTTTATAACCGGATCAAATAAAAGAGTAATTAGCAGGCCAATACCACCGAATATTATAAAAAATCCTAAAACACCGCTAATTCTTATAATCTTGGTTTTTTTCGAAAAATCAGGGATAATCCATTTTAAAGCAGGGTATTTTGAACAAAATCCAAACAATTTATTTCTATAAAACTCTATACTTTTGTTTAAAAAATAATATATCAAAACACCAAAAACAACTCCCCAAATTAAACCGCCCATTACTACGGTATTGTTATATCCGCTCCATCTCATTAACGGCAAATTATACAAAAATTCCCACAAAGGAGCTAAAAATGGTGTAGTTAATATGATATAACCCGTTTTTGCAAAAAACGGATCAAGAAAATAGCCTAATATTGAAAAAACTCCCCAACTCGCTAAAAAAAGTCCAAAAGGTATACGAATAGTAAACGCTATGAATAAAATAATAAGAGTAAATATATTAAAAAAAGGTAAAAAACCGCTTATTAATCCTAAAATAACTGCTAAAGTTATTAATTTTTCATTGCCCGCACTGTTTAATTCTTTAAAAAACTTAAAAACAAACCCCATTTCTCACCCTTTTTGTTATTATTTCGTTATTATAACTTAAATTAACCATAAAATTATTGCAAAGGAAAAATATGAAAGATTACACGTTCGAAGAATTTAAGCATGACTTACAAAACAACAACATAAAAAAGCCTGATGCTATTCTTGCTATTGCAAGAGGCGGTCTTACTTTTGCACATCATTTGGCCGAAAAAATGAATATGAGAGAAGTTTTTAGTATTAACGCTATCTCATATGATAAAGATAAAAAGCTTGATAGCATCAATATATTTAATATTCCTGATTTGAAAGACTATGAAAACATTTTAGTTGTAGACGATATAAGTGACAGTGGAGATACGTTTATAGAGGTGTTGAAAGTATTAAAAGAAACATATCCAAATAAAAATTTTCAAACTATAGCTATTTTTTATAAACCTACATCAAAATTCAAACCTGATATTTATTTCCACGAAACAAACGAATGGATAAATTTCTTCTGGGAAGTATATTAAAACGGCTTGTATTTTTCCGCAAATTCCGCCGTTTTTTTTATTTCTTCCGATAGTTCGTAAAATTTCCTGTATTTTTCAAAATTACCCCATACCATTTTATAAACTTCTTCTTTTCTTTTACGCTTTTTCAATTCCATTGCAACAGCGGCATTGATAAGACCTTTGTAAGCCCATTGAATTTCATCATCTGTCTTTCTAAGCTCCTGCCAAACTTCTTCAAGCACTTCATGAGCTTCAAAATATTGACCGTTGATTATATATTGCTTATACTTTTCAAATTCGTTCATTTTTTCCCTTTAAAAATTTATAATTTCGTAAAACTAATATAACTCTTATACATTTTATTATAATTTCAAAAAAGGCCTTTTATGCTAAATATCGTAACAGCTCTCAAAATAGAAGCCGAGCCTATTATAAAGCATTTTAAATTAAAGTCAAGAGACGGAATATATCAAAATGAAACCATAAACCTGATAATTACAGGACAGGGTAAAATCAAATCCGCAATAAATACAGCTCTTTTACTTTCAAAACATATTTATCCTACTTTGAACATCGGAATAGCCGGTAGCAGTGATTACGATGTAAATGAAGGCTTTTTTATACACAAAATCACCGATTCCGACACAGGATACAACTATTACCCGGATATTATTAATTCACAAACCGAAGAAATACACACAGTATCCAAAATCGGCAAATATTATAAACTTACAGATATGGAGGCAAGTGGTTTTTTTGAAGCGGCATATAAATTTCTAAACGTAAACGAAATAATCTTATACAAAATCGTCAGTGATACACCTTCTCATAAAGCAAACAAAAATGAAATACCGAAACTTATCAAATCACATCTTAATACAATTGAAAACCTGATAATGCAAACAGCAGAAAAAAACGATTTTTTTAATGAAATAAATAATGCCTTAACAGAAGCAAAAACTAAAATGCAACTTACAAAAACACAGGAAAACCAATTAAAACAGCTTCTTACACTTTATAAAATAAAAAACATTCCCTTCCCCGCTTTTAAAGAAATAAAGAAAAAAGAAGAAGTTAAAGAGTTTTTGAAATCGTTGAGTAAAAGTTATTGAGGTTATTAAGGTTGTTGAGGTTAATTAAAAGTTGTTAAAGTTAATTAAGGTTGTTAGGGTTTTACTTATTGGTGTATTGGTATATTAGTTATTAGATTTGTTATAGTTAATTAAGTTGTTGAAGTTTTTTTGTTGTTAAGGTTAGTTAAGTTATTAAAGTTGTTGATTTTTTGGAGCTATTAGTATCAGGCACCTTACGATTCTCACAACTCAAAACCTGGAACTCGGAAATCAGAATATTTTTTAATTTTTAATCTACCAACAACTACCCATTATCAACCATACACCATCAACTATTAACTAACTATCCACCTTTACCATCTATTACTCTCTATATACCCATCAACTATTTCTATACTCTTATTACTAAAAAGATTATAAACTAAAACCTATCATTTAATCTAAAATAAACCGGTAATAGTTACCAGTTTATTTTTTTAACCTGTGATTTAGAAACATTTACATCTGGTTTGCTCATATTCATTTCACTTGTTCTGTTTTCTTCACTAAACTGTGTATTATTTACCGCTTGAACTCCACCCCAAGCCGAACCGGATTTGAGAAAATCAAGTTTAATACAAGGATGAGTCAGGCAGTCCGTATTTGTACTGCTTGGATCCTGATAATCTTTGGCAAGAGGATGATACCAAAGCCATGAATTAATTTGTAAATGAACTTTTGCACTGTAAGGCAGCGCATGAGAGGTATGGAATACTACTTTTTCTTCCCCTCCGTTAATAACAGGGTTGTTAGTTACACTTACATAAGGGTTTATAGTACTATCTAACGTATGATTGAAATCTCCGTATGTTGTACTGTTGTGATCACTGTTTTTCACCCACCCTTGGGCATCACTCCAATACTGATATTCAAAAGTTGTATTTACATCACTGCTATATGCAGCTGAATTGGAGGTTTTGATTCTTCCGTATATAAAATGTACCTGCTTATTGGTCAAAATACCGCTTGTACCGTTAATATCATCTTCATCACTCATGTTTACTTCTGTTACATTAAAATCAAATCCGGCTACAGGAGTTGAATAATTTTTCTCAAAATTTATAGAAATATCAATATCCGCAACTCCGTTACTTACGAATTTCTCTTTTGTAAGCTGTAAAAGCATGTTATCAGTTTTTGAAATATTGTATTCACTTGTATTTGTTTCTTTGTAAATAAGTTTGGAACTGCCTAAATCAATAGTAGGCACTGTATGAGAAACATTGATTTCAAAATTTTTAGCATAACAAGTTCCTGTATAATTTTGTGTTGTGGTATTGTCTTCCGCTTTTGCATAAATTTTAAACAACAAATTACCAGACATATTCAAATCATTTGAAATATACGTAAAGTTGTTTCCTCCATTATTAAAACTTAAATTTTCTATACTGAAATGATGTGGTATAAATGTATATACCTGAGAGTTTTCAGTTATTAATCTTTGAGAATCATTTGTATCATCTGCATCTGGTAGTGCAAACTCACTTCCATTGACTTCTTTTAATGTAAGATTCAAATCTCCTACTTCATTATATTTAAGTGTGATATTAGCTTCACCGTTACTAAACTGAGCATTAGCAATTATATCCAACACTCCTCTGTTACAGCCTATTGAAGCATTTGTATCGTTATATTCAAATGTAGGAGAATTGCCTTCTACTGTCAATGTTTCATTATAATCAACAGTAGGATTTCCTAAATAATCAAGTGCCTGAACGGTTAAGTTAAATTCTCCGGCTTTTATTTTATTCGGTATTGCTGTTAATCTAAAACTGTTCGGTCTGATTGTAAAACTGTCTCTTGCAAGTGATGCTTTCGTTGGTAATCTTCCAAAAACACATTCCAAACATGTATTACTTGCATGCTGATCACCAAGATTACCGTTATCATCACTGTTTTGTCCATATTCACATTCAATCCCACATTCACAACTTTCATCATTTTGACCTGTAGGACAAATATTATTACCGCTTGAGGTACTTCCTGTACCACTATTTTGATTATTTGCATCTGTATACACTTCAGTCAACATTCCCCAGATACAGTTATAATCAGGCACACCCGCAAAACAACTACTACTTTCTACAATATTTCCGTAACTATCTACCAAATAAACGATTTTAAACGTACCTTCTTTTAAAGCTTTATCATATGTGATGTTAAATTCACCGTAATTAGGATCATTACCACTATCTCCCATAGAAACGTATCTTGAAACCAATTCAGGAGCGTTGTTTAATAAATTCAATTTTTCATTTTCCGTCATACTATGAAAATTATTAGCTGGAATTAAACTAACTTTTAAAATACCGCTATATTTTTCAACTGTAACATTATTATCTTCAACTTTTACAGTTCTTAAATTGAAATTTTTGTTTACTATTTGAGTATGTAATGCATTCACGCCCGTATCATCTGACGGTATAGTACCTTGATCTATATAATCCATATTTACTACATTAAATGTTCCAGTAACAGCACTATAAACATAGGCATTTGTATTAAAATCTACACATTTAGGTATTTCTAAAGCATTATTTTCATCAATAGTAATAAAATCAGTAGCAAAAGACGCTTTAAAATGAAAAACATCATCCAAATCCAAATAAGTAGTATTACTATCTACAACAAAACTACCGTTAAAATCAATAAACGCTTTATGCGCATCATCATTAAAACTTGTTGCAATGTCTATAGTCCCTCCGTCTGTAGCATTAGCATCTAATCCTAAGTGATAATCGCTTTCATTATTATCCGGTAAATATGTATATAAATCATCATTCGGTGCATCAGTTTGATGAACATAATCATTGTAACCAATATTTTTTATAAATGTAGATTCTGTTGTATAGTTAAAATCATTTGTTGTCATATACACTTTAACTTTTTTAGCAGTATCAATATCAGTATCGGTAGTACTACTTTTCATGTTTGCAATCCAAAGTTTTATGTTGTATTTTTTATTCGGATCAATATTCCCTACAAATTCACCGTTTTCAAAAACAGTATTATTTTCATCATCTGTAATTGTATCTATATAATAACATACACGCGGCTGATATAATTCTGTAGAAAACACTACAACACTTGGATTATAAGCATCCATAGAAGGATATTTATTATAATTCGGCGGTCCAGATTCTAAAGTTATGGTTACGTCATAATACAACTGTCCTGGGTTTTTATCTCTTAATTCCGTCATTATATCACTCACATTATTAAAAATGTCAATATCGATACCATTATTATTATACAACTTAGGAAATCTAACAATATCATCACTCAGTCTCGCATCAAATACGTTTTCAGGGTCAAAAACTTCTTGCCCATTATATATAAGTGTTTCATTCAATTCTTCATCATTTAATTTTGCCGTATCTGGACCATATCTATATTCCCCTTCAGCTGCAAAAAGCGCCATATATGTATTAATTTTTTGTCCAACTTTATTAGGTAAAACAAGATTATTTATATTTATATTAACAGCATCATCTCCATACTCATCATAAACTTTTTCAAATCCATAATAAACTGAGTTATTTCTCAATTTAGAATACGGATTATTGACATCTTCTTTATAAATCACAACTAAACTCCATGCACCATAATCACCATGATTTTCATCAAGTCCTTCCGTTGTAGCAATATTAGCAACAGTAATATTAATATCTGAGTTAGCAGAATATTGATATTGTTTTATAATATTTGTCACATCCGCCCATGCTGAATATCTTGCACCTTTTTCTTTATATGTTTCAGCATCATAATCAGTATGAACATGATAATCTACCTCATTGGCAACAATATCAACATAGTTATTATTATTAATTTTTAATTTAATTTTGTTTGCATCAGTTTTAGTTATATCATCATCTTTATAATCATCATTTTCATAACTATAAACTCTTCCATTATTATCTGTATATATATAAGAATAATTATTAATATGTCCTTGCCAAAACAAACCTGCCCATACAATCTCTTTATATGTTGAAGGTAATTTAATTACTGCACTACTTGAATTAAATGTAGAAGTATCGTTATCAATATCAATATATCTTGTAATATAATTATTGTCATTTTTATTAATATCATCTGTACATGCAAAATTTGTATAATTATTTTCCCAATCTTGTAAAGTGGCTGAAGTTTTTTCAGTTACACACATTACTGTATTACCTGTTATTTGTAAATTACCATATATATTTGTAGTTTCATCTGGATTTATTTTTGTAAAATCTTTATAATCACCATTATATGTAGTAGCATATAAGGTTAATACACTTAATAACATAAATATAATCTTCTTCATTTTCAATCCTTTATATTAAGCCTACTTTAATTATACATCTTTTTTATTTAAAAACCAAATATATAAATTTTTCAAATTAATAAATGTAAATATATTGTCATATTATTACCGCTGAAAAATATTTTGATACACTTTCAAAAAGGAAATACTTGGTCTGTTATATTGAAGAAAATATAATAAATCACCCGGTTACAAAACATATCATAGAAAAATTCAACCCTAAAATAATAAAAATAAATCACTACAAAGACATATTCAACCGCACACATCAGGATTTTAACTTCCAAAAAAATAAAAACGTTTTAATACTTGCAGAAAAAAAAGAGAAATTTTTATATAAAGGCAGCACTTTTTGCAACAGCAGAGGATATGAAAAGTTTTACTATTCCACCCAGATATTAGGATGTGTATACAACTGCGAATACTGCTACATAGGCGGAATGTATCCGTGCGGATATCCTGTAATATTTGTAAACGAAGATGATTTTATATCGGAAGCCGAAAAACTGAAAAACGCATATATCGCAATAAGCTACGAATCGGATCTTTTGGCATTTGAAGGAATATATCCGTTCCATTACAAATGGATAGAACTTGCAAGAAAAAGAAATGATCTTCTAATAGAAAGCCGTACCAAATCCGCAAACGTAGATAGACTCCCTGACAATCCTCCGCAAAATTTCCTGCTTGGATTTTCACTCTCGCCTGTTGAAATAAACAGATTTGAAAAAAAAGCCCCCTCACTTGAAAAACGAATAAAAGCCCTTAAACTTGCAATCACAAAAGGATACAACGTAGAAATAGCAATAGACCCTATAATCAAAACCGACAATTTTAAAGATGTATACAAAAATTTTATCGAATATTTAAAAAGCGAAATAGATCTTTGTAGCATAAACATAGAAATCGGAGCATTTAGAATGAATAAAGACTTTTTAAAAAAACTTCGTAAAATTCATTTAAGCGAAGTAGTGTGGCATCCGTATGAAATCAAACAGGGCGAAGCCAGATACGAGGATGAAAAAGAGATTGTTGAATATGTCCGAGGATTGATTGTTGATGATTGATAGTTCATGGTTAATAGTCAATGGTAAATTGCATATAGTGATAATTAAATAGTATCAATTTTTTTGAAATTACAGATTGTAAGTAAAATTAATAATCAAAAGTACGATAAATCATTATCATTACATTTCTAATACGACACAGTACACCAATATAATTTAAAACACTTAACATACACTTATCAAAGTGCCAGACACTAAAATAAGGGTAATTTTATGTATAATATTAATTAACAAAAAATCAATCGATAAGCACATTTACACTTAGTTATATTTTTAAATAAAGGAAATATATGAAAATACTTCTAACGGGTGCAAGCAGCGGGATAGGAAAAGCCATAAAAGAAACTCTCAGAGATTATGAAATAATAACACTTTGCAGAAATTGCGACGAAAAAATAGATTTCAATAATATAAACGTATTAAAAAATCTAAAAATTGATGACGTTTACGGAATAATACACAATTCCGGTATCGGTTATTTCGGACAGTTTGAGGATATCGGAACAGACAAAATCCAAGAGATGATAAACGTCAACTTTTTAGCTCCTATGATTCTGACAAAAAACCACTTAAAAGATATTAAAAAAAACAGAGGCTTTATAATAAACATCTCATCCACTTCGGCAATCCACCCGGCACGTCAGGGTGTCGTTTACGGCGCTACAAAAGCAGCTCTGAGGCATTTCGGCACATCGCTTTTTGAAGAGGTTAGAAAATCGGGAGTAAAAGTATGTACGATTCTGCCGGATATGACACTTACAAACTTTCATAAAAACACTTATTTCAAACCATCATCCGACGAACTCGCGCATATTAAACCGGAAGATATAGCCAAAATAGTAAAAGATATTATAGAAGCGCCTAAAAATATCGTAATGCACGAAGTGGTGATAAAACCTCAGATTTTTAAACTTGACAAAAAATAAAACACTCTACACAATACTCTAAAAAGTACTTTTAAAGGAACGATATGACTATCAGTGCGAACGAAGTAAAAAAAAGAGCCGTTTCGTTTTTTGATGAAATGCTTAAAAAAAATTCAATGAAATCGTAATTACATTCAGAGGTAAAAAGAAATTCGTAGTAATGGATATAAAAAGATATGAAGAGCTCAGAATGAAAGAGCTTGAACTGGCTTATAAAGAAGTAATGGAAGATTATAAAAACGGAGACTATAAAGTTTTAAGCGCAAAAGAGCATATCGAATCTTTAAAAGAAGAATTAGATGTTTAAATTAATTGAAACAAAAACATACAAAAGGAAACTTAAAAAGATTCTAAAAAAACACCCTGAAATTTTTAAAAAATATGAAAAAACAATATATTTATTAGAAGCAAATCCATTTCATCCGTCTCTCAGACTGCACAAACTAAAAGGTGAAATGCAGGAGTTTTATTTAGTTTCAATAGATATGAGCAACAGAATTATAATTGATTTTATCGTAATAGATGAACAAATATTTTTAATCGATATCGAAGAGCATGAAGAGGTTTATTGGTAATGATATCTGCATGCGATTATTATAACTTCGTCTTCATCAATCATATATATCAGTCTGTGTTCTTGATTTATTCTTCTTGAATAACATCCTGCAAAATCAAACTTCAATGCTTCAGGTTTGCCTAAACCTTCAAACGGATGTCTTTTAATGTCTTTAATCAGTTCGTTTATTTTTTTTACAATTTTTTTATCAATTTTCTGCCAATATAAATAATCTTCCCAACCTTCAGGTGTAAAAGCTATTTTCATTATATTTCTTTATAGATTTTTTTACCTGATTTCGCATTGTTTATGGATTTTTTAATCCACTCTCTGTTTGCCTGGTTTTTCATTAAATATTCGGTTTCTTTTAAAGAGTTGAATTCATCAAGAGAAATCATCACAACACTTTCTTTTCCTTTTCTGTGTATAATTACTTCATCATGATTAAAATAAACTTTTTCAAAAATTTCTTTAAGGTTATTTCTGGCTTCACTCATTGTTACTACTTCCATAGCCAATCCTTTACATAATTATGTACATAATTATATCACAAATTAAGCCACTCTTTTGCTTTGCTTCTTAGCTCTTCCGGATTGTCGCTTGCGAAGAGTTTAATGGAGGTGTCCGATTTTTCTTTTAAACCGTATTCGTTTTTGAGAAGTTCGACTATCGCCTGGCCGGAATGAATTAGTTTTGCGTTTGGGAAATGCTTTTTAAAACTTTTAGCCAAAAACGGATAATGGGTACATCCGAGTATCACGTAATCGATACTGCTTTTGTCTATATCCCCGAAATAAAGTTCAAACACCTCATCCACGATTTTACCCTCAGTAATCCCTTCTTCCACAAGAGGTACGAAAAGAGGCGTGGCTACTGAGATAATATTTTGATAACCTAAATCTAAAAGCATATTTTGATATTTATTGCTTTGAATGGTTCGTTTGGTGCCTGTTAAAAGTATATTTGATGTTTTAGCAGCATCTAAAGCCTTAACACCAGCTTCAATCACTCCGACTACAGGAAAACCCGCCTCACGTCTAAGCTCATCTATAGCAACGGAGCTTGCGGAATTACATGCTACAACTAAAAAGTCAATATCGAAATTTTTAAGAAATTCGAGGGCTTCGAGTGAGTATCTTATTATAGTGGACTCGTTTTTGTTTCCGTAAGGAACTCTTGCAGTATCGCCGAAATAGATAATTTCATCAAAAAGTTTGGATTTCAGCAGTTCGGAGGCAACACTCAAGCCCCCTATCCCGCTGTCAAAAACTCCGCATCTATTCATTGATAATACTTAAAAACTCCTGATTGTTTTTGGTTTTGAGCATTTTAGAATACATAAGTTTTAAAGCCTCAATTTCATCCATTTCTGAAATTATATTTCTAATAGCCCAAACTTTTGCAAGTTCTTCAGGAGTTAAAAGCAGCTCTTCTTTTCTTGTTCCCGATTTAAGCAGGTCAATCGCAGGATAAATTCTTCTGTCCGCAATTCTTCTGCTTAGTACCGCTTCCATATTACCCGTACCTTTGAATTCTTCAAAAATAACCTCATCCATTTTTGAACCTGTTTCAATAAGTGCTGTTGCTATGATCGTAAGGCTTCCGCCCTCTTCTATATTTCTCGCCGCACCGAAGAATCTTTTAGGTTTGTGAAGTGCGTTTGCATCAACACCACCGCTGAGCACCTTACCACTTGCCGGTGTTACGGTGTTGTATGCTCTTGCAAGCCTTGTGATTGAATCAAGCAAAATCACAACGTCTTTACCCATCTCCACCATTCTTTTTGCTTTCTCGATTACAAGCTCGGCAACTCTTACATGGTTTTGGGCGGGTTTATCGAATGTGGAAGAATAAACTTCGCCTTTTACACTTCTTTGCATATCGGTTACTTCTTCAGGTCTTTCATCTACAAGAAGTACCATCAGTTCGATTTCAGGATGATTATGTGTAATACCATGCGCTATTTCTTTTAAAAATACTGTCTTACCACTTCTTGGAGGCGCTACGATAAGTCCTCTTTGTCCTTTTCCGATAGGAGCGAAAAGATCAAGTACACGCCCTGTAAGTTTTGTCGGTTCGTATTCAAGTTTTATTTTTTCCTGAGGATATAGAGGTGTAAGGTTGTCAAAAAGAGGTCTTTTTTTAGCTTCTTCAGGTGGAAGATAGTTGATTGCCTCTATTTTTAAAAGCGCATAATACTTTTCCTGATCTTTAGGAGGTCTTACCTGACCGGTAACGATATCCCCTGTTCTTAGTGCAAATCTTCTGATTTGAGTCTGTGATACGTACACGTCGTTTAGGGAGTTTTCAAAGTTACCGCCTATACTTCTTAAAAATCCGTATCCGTCCGGCATTACTTCAAGTATTCCGGTAAAAAGCAGATATCCTCCCTGTGCTACCTGAGCCTTTAAAATTTCAAACATCAAATCCTGACGCTTAAATTCTTGAGGATTCTCAACTCCAAGTTCGTTTGCAATTTTAATAAGCTCTTCGGTAGGTTTGCTTCTCAAATCTTCAATCGTATACCCTTCGACAGGAATATGAGTTCTTTGTTTTTTATTACTATTACCGTTATTTGCGGTAGTTTGATTTTCGTTTTCCATAAATATCCTTGTAAGATTAATGTAGTAATTAGAAGTGTTTTGGTTTTGCGATTTTAATTAAAATGCTGAGTTTTGTCAAGTTACGGCAAGTTATCAAAGTTTTAGAGTTGTTAAGGTTTTTAAGGTTAGTTAGAAGTTAGTTATGTTTTGAAGTTAACTTTTGTAAATTAGTTATTGATATATTAGTAATTAGTGTATTTATATATTTGACACTTAGTTCTTCCTGAGTCCGGCATTATCTTAATTATCAAGTGGCAATTTTTAATTTTCCATTGTAACATTTTCCATTTTTCATTGTTTTATAGCGTTTTATCTGAGATTGATTACTTTTAACGGATTGATAGGCTTATCTTTATATGTTACTTCAAATTCAAGCGCATCTTTTACACGTGCGATTATCTGTCCTCTTTTAACATAGCTGCCTTTTTTAAGAAGCGGTGAAATTTTACTGAGGTTTGCGTAAATACTGAACAGATTCCCAGAATGTTTTATAAACACAACCTTTTTATCTCCGTTATTGCCGATATACACCACTTTTCCGTTCATAATCGAACGAACTACGGAATTCGGTTTTGTTTTAATCGTTATAGAATCGTTGTAGATTTTAATTTTGTATATAGGATCAATATAAGAGCCGAATCTTTTAACAACCCTGCCGTATACAGGAGGAATTGTTTTTCTACCTCTGTACACCGCGGTTTTAGGTTTGTAATAGGCTGAGCCTACTTTTTTTACTTTTATTTCAGGAGCTCTTTTTTTAACAATTTTAAGTTCTTGAAGTTTTTTTCTCAGGCTCTGCTGTTTTTTTATCATAGCAAGAAGTTTTCTTTTGTAGTTTTCTTTCTGTTTTTTAAGCGAAGCAAGTTCTTTGATTCTCTCTTTTTTCAGTTTTGCAAGTTCTTCTCTTTTTTTTATCAGAGTCTGTTTTTTTTCTTTTATTGTTTTGATTTTATTATTGGTAATATTAAGGTTTTTGTCTATTCTTTTGTATTTTGACAATAGTGCCGAAATCTGCTTCGAATACACTTCAAGGGCTTTTTCGTTAATCTCGCTGTATATTAAGTCGTTTAAAGAATCTATCTGTTTAGTGTTAAGATAATAATTTTGAGAGATAAATTTAATTACTTCCGATTTAATCTCCTCTTTATTTCTGTTTAAACCTTTTGCGAGATCCGTAAGCTCATTTAATGTCTTATTTGAGTTTTTAAGTTCGTTTTCAAGCTTTATGATCTGCTGCTGGATTTTGTTTTCTTTCTGTTTTAAAAGATTAATCTGATTTTGCTTTTTTATAATTTCTTTTGCAAGAGAATCAAGTTTTTGATTCATTCTTGCTATCTTATAAGAAGTACTCTTCAACTCTTTTTTTGTTGATGTGATAGTTGCTGAATATGCGAATATAAAACAAAATATCAAAATAAGTTTTTTCATTTGTTCCTTCCAATAACAACTACTGCGGATGAAAGTAATGAAATTGAAAAACTTACAATCAGAAGTATTAAAAATTCCTGCTGCATATTCATATTAAGAGATATATTCAAATCTTTAAGAATGGTTTTATACATAATGGAATTTTGCATATAAAAAATTATTGCGAACGTACTTAAAAGCGCTATTATCGAATCTATAAAAGCTATTTTAAAAAGTGCCGCTCCCCTAAACCAAAAAGGAGCCCCGAACAGTTCCATTATATACATTCTTTCGTTGTGTTCCAGTTTCCATACTTCAAGCTGTTTAATTATCAGTAAAAATCCAAGTACGGCGATTATTATCATAAAAAGGTTACTTGTGATTTTTAAAAGCATCAAAAGATTGTATATTTTAGTCTGAGACGAACGGTATGTCAGTACTCTTTTTATATAAGGGTAACTTTTAAGTGTCTGTTCGATTTCGTTTAATTTTTGAGGAGACGGCAGAGTCTTTAATTTAAGTTTGTAAAAATAAGGCATTTTTATTGACGCTAAATTCAAGTTTTTAAATTTTCTTTTCATTGAATTTAACTGTTTGGAAATATCTATTTTTTCAATTTTTCCTATCTCTTTTATATCCAAATGGTTAATTTCTTTTTCACTCACTATCACAATTGAGTAGTTATTTAAAATATTTTGCTGATATTGGTGCAACACATTATTAAAGAGTCTAAACAAAAAAATACTTATAAGTATGGATATAAGTGCTAAAATCAATGCCGCATGGCTTTTAAGAGAGTTCATAAACCTGCCCTTTTTCAAGATGAATTTGTCTATAGTTTATATTAAACGTCTGAGGTAGGGAGTGAGAGGCTATCATAATGGTTATATCTTTTTCCCTGTTTGCCATAATAAACAGCTCCATTACAAGATTAGCGGAATATTCATCAAGCCCGGAAATCGGCTCATCCGCTAAAATCATCACAGGATCGTGAATAATCGCCCTGGCGATTGCGGCACGCTGCTGTTCACCTCCGCTCAGTTCCGCAGGGAACTTATCTAATTTATGGGAAAGTTTTACTTTATTCAAAAGTTTCATAGCTTCCTCTTCCGCCGTTTTTTTGTCTATTCCGGCAATTAACATCGGAAGCATTACGTTTTTGAGTATTGTCCATTCCGGAATCAGTTTGTAATCCTGAAATACAACGCCTAAATATTTTCTAAGATAAGAAAGCTTTGATTTTCTGATTTTGTTTAACTCTATTCCTCCAACATTTAAAGACCCTTTAAGAACGGGAACTTCACCGTAAAGGGATTTAATGATAGTAGTTTTTCCGCTTCCGCTGACACCCGTTAAAAAAACAAAATCCTTTGTATAAATTTTAAAATTCGCATTTCTTATTATCGGCTCGTTTTTATATCCTACATATAAACTTTTAGCCTCTACCAGTACACCCATTAAACAACCCTTTTAGTTTCATATGCGCCAGATAATTCTCTTTTATAGGAGCCGGTTTTTTAAAATATTCCGGTTTTTCCTGATTTAATATATATATATGTTCCGGTCTGTTGAAATTACCTATTGTAGCTCTAATAAGCTCCCTTTTATCGTCAATTTTAAATATTTTTTCAATATGTATTACGAAGTTTTCGTATATTTTAGGCTCGAAATCCAAATTTTCAAGCCTGCACTCAAAACTGAAATCAAAATTCTCATTCAACTCTTCACTGATTTCATGATTGATCATATAAATATCATAGATATCTTTTTGCATTTTTTTCCATCTGTCTTCATATTTACTTGATACTTCATAAGGAATATTTTTTTTAACTTTCAGATCAACCTTAGGGAATTTCATAAATTCGGAAAAAGAATATTCAAAATAGTTGTCACTGTCCGTTCTTAAATGCAAAAACCCGTCTTTTTGAAGCACTCTTACAGATTCACTTATAAAATCTTCGTTAATCACCCTCCTGTGCGGCTTTTTATCCCACGGAACGGGAAAGTGCACATATATGGAATGAAGTCTGTTTGAAGGAATTTTACTAAGAATTATTCTTGCGTCGTGATTGATGATTCTTATATTGTCTATATTTTCATGGATACATCTTTTTAGCACCTGTTCGATTGAAGGTTTGTGTATTTCAATTCCTAATATTATTTTATCAGGATATGTTTTTGCCAGATGAATTAAATGGCGTCCGCTTCCAAACCCAACCTCAACTATATCAATGCCGCTTAAATCCGATGTAATGTCAAGCAGGTTTTTATTAGGTATTTTTTCTTTGATCCCCTCGATATTTTCAAATAAAATCTTGGCTTCGTTTAATTTTACAAAAGCTTTATACGCTTTTTTAATCTCACTAATCAGCGGTCTTGTTATTTTGTCGTATTTTACAAGGTAACCATTGTCTTTTTTTAAAACTTTTATTAAAAATTTTGCATTTTCCGTTTGTACACCGATTAAATCATCAGCCCTGAATAAAAAATTTACTTCGTCAACTTTTACAGGAAATTTAACATCTTTTACTTTATCTACAACTATATGCGGCATTAAAAATCTACCTCCACACTGTTTGCTTTAGAGATAAGCCCGTATTTGTCAACTGCGTATATTTTGTAATTATATGTATGTTTATGCTGAAGTTTATTATCAAAAAACTTATTTCCGTGAACAATATATTTATATTCTTTTGCATTAAATAAATTACCCTCTTTTTTCACAATTAAATATTTCACAGCCCTGTCGTCCGGACTTGAAAGGATAAATTCAACTCCGTCGGGTTTAATGTTTGTAGACACTAACGGTTTAGCGGGAGCTGCAAGTGTCTGTCCCATAACTTCAGGTGTTTTATCAAGTAATGATTCGGTATCATGAATACTTACGGCTGTTACCTTATAATATTTGGTAACACCGTCTTTATTAACGACATCGGTATAAGTAGTCTGTTTTGTTTTTGCTATAGGAGTGTATGTAAGCCCCAAAAAACTTTTTGTATAAACTTTATAATATTTGGCGTTAGGTACCGGCGACCATGTTAAAACGATTTTTTTAGGAAGATTGTTTGTGGCTTGAATATTTTCGATTACAGGAGGCTTAGGATATGTAGAAACAGAAATAACTTGTGACGGCTGGGATTTTAATCCGTCGAAAGTATATGCGATTATTCTGTATTTATATATTTTTCCATCTTGCAGGTTTTTATCTATATATTCAACATTATATCTCGGTGTTAAATTTGCAAGTTCTTCCCATTTGGCACTTTGGTCGTTAAATCTTTGGATGATATATCCTTCAACTCTTTCGTTAGGATGCGGTCTGAAAATTATTTTCACCATTCCTTTTTGCAGCGGCTTTACTTCAAGAGGTATCACAGGAGCTACGCTCGGAAGCGTTTTTTGTGTAATTTCTTTTGCAAGAGACGGCACTTTTGATTTATTAAAAGTTGCGATTCTATACGTATAAGTTGTAGACGGCTTCAGGTTTGTATCCACATAAAGAGTTTGAAACGGATTAGTAACCGTAGTTAGCATCTCCCATTTATGGGTTTTATTATTGAATTTTTGAATGTAATAACCGCTCATTGAAGCAACCGGACTCCACTTAAGGGCAATTGCATTTCTGTCCGGATATGCGCTAAAATTTTCAACTTTAGGCAGATTCGGATTAGATTTTGGAGCAGGTTTATTATTTACCGCACAACCCGTGATAAGAAGTAAAAATATCAGAAATAGTGTCAGTTTCTTCATAATTGAATCCTTTAGGAAGGTTTTTTTTGAAATCATCAAACATTGGTGCAATTATACTAAGTTTTTTACCGCTTGGGTGAATAAAATAAAGCTCCTTAGCGTGAAGCATTACCCGCGGAAGCTTTTGTTCTTTTTTACCGTAGAGCGTATCCCCTAAAATATATCTTCCTATTGTCGAAAGATGGACACGTATCTGATGTGTTCTTCCGGTAAAAAGCTTTGCCGCCGCTACATTTTCATATACCGGCACAAAAAGTGTTTTGGCCTCACGACCGTTTTTTACATATGCCATTTTCAGACGGTTTTTAGGGTTTCTTGCAATAGGTTTGTCCACACATACCGCCTCTTTTAAAGGTTCGTTTAAAAGCATTATATAATATCTGCCCATTGTTTTATCTTTTAGCTGTGCGCTTAAAAACTCATGGGCTTTGTTGTTTTTGGCTATTATCAATGCTCCGCTTGTCTCTTTGTCTATTCTGTGAACAATTCCGAATCTCTCCTCCCCGGCTATTGTGGAAAGTCTGTAGTTTTTGGTTTTAAGCCAGTCAACAAGAGTGGCCTCTTTTACCGACGGTGCCGGATGCACTACAATTCCGGGAGGTTTGTTTATCACTAAAACGTCTTCATCTTCATAAAGTACGGGAATATCAAAATTCACCTCATAATCTTCTTTTGAAGATTCGGCCTCTTTTATTTCCACATCAACAGTATCCCCCGCCTGAAGTTTCACTCCGCCTTTTTTTATTGTCTTAGAATTTACGCTTACAAGCGAATTTTTTATAAGCTGTTCTATCTGATTTCTTGACACGTTAAGTTTTTGACTCAAAAATTTATCAACTCTTTCGTTTTTATCAGAAATAAATCTCTTTACCAATCATTTCCTTTTTTAAAAATTATAGCAAATAATATTCGTTAGTGAAGTTATTAAGGTTTTTAAGTTGTTACGGTTATTAAGTTCGATTTATTAAAAATTGGTATTGTTTTGATGTATGATTATAAGCATTTATATTTTTCATTTCACTCTGAGTTTTCCATTCTAAATTCTCCATTCTTATGATATAATACCGTTTTAAAAAGGCCTTCAATGAAAAGAGATCCAAAAAGAATTTTAATCAAGTTTTCAGGTGAAGCTTTAGCCGGAGATGACGGCTTTGGAATTAATACAAAAATATTAAAATTTCTTGCCGATGAAATCAAATCGGTAATAAAAGAGGGCTTTGAAGTAGCTATAGTTATAGGCGGAGGAAATTTCATCAGAGGAGTTAGCGCCGCTAAAGACGGTATAATAAAAAGAACTTCAGGTGATTATATGGGAATGCTTGCAACGGTTATAAACGCCGTAGCAATGCAGGAAGCCTTAGAAAACGACGGTGTAGGTGTAAGAGTTCAAAGCGCTATTAAAATGGAAGAGATTGCAGAGAACTTTATTGTAAGACGTGCAATCAGACATCTTGAAAAAGGAAGAGTCGTAATATTTGCGGCCGGTACCGGAAACCCGTTTTTCACAACCGATACCGCGGGTGTTTTAAGAGCCAGTGAAATCGGAGCGAGCGCTATTATCAAAGCGACAAAAGTTGACGGGATATACGATAAAGATCCGGCAAAATACGAAGACGCCAAGCTTTTAAAAGAAATAAGTTATGAAGACGCACTTAAAGACAACATAAAAGTTATGGACGATACGGCAATTGCACTTGCCAGAGAAAACAAACTGCCGATTATCGTTTGCAATATGTTTAAAAAAGGCAATTTGTTAAAAATATTAAAAAACGATCCTGATGCAAAATATTCAATAGTAAAATAAAAGGAGAATTATGAGAATAGAACAGATTAACGCAAGAGCACTTGAAAAAGTAAACTACGACAGATATCTTTTGAGCCAGGCAATAGCTAAAAGAGTAAATGAACTGATTAACGGAGCAAAACCTTTAATCGAGCTTCCAAAACCGAATATGCAGCTTACTGAAATAGCAACACTTGAAATTGCCGAAGGTTTAGTAAAGGTTAAAGAAGTTTGAGAGAAGATTTCCTTCATTTAATCGAAAAAATAAAACATATTAAAACTACCGACGAAGCCATAAGGCTTCTGCTTCACAGAATCAACACACCCCTTATAAACGAAGCTATAGAATTCGCAATTAAAGCCCATAGCGGACAAAAAAGAAAAAGCGGTGAAGATTATGTTATTCATCCGATACTCGTAGCCGCCATTACAAGTTATTTTAACGACGACGAAGATGTAATAACCGCGGCTATTTTACACGATATTGTAGAAGATACGAACTATACAATTTATTATATAAAAGACAAATTCGGTGAAAACGTGGCAAACCTTGTAGAAGGGCTGACCAAAATAGTAGAAATTAGACAAAGCTCCCTTATACCTTCAACTTCAAATGAAAAACTTACAAAATCGGCAATGACGTTTAGAAAAATGCTTCTTGCCTCTATCCAGGATATAAGGGTGCTTGTTATTAAGCTTTGCGACAGGCTTCACAATATGCTAACCCTTGACGCCCTTCCGCCTCACAAACAAAAACGTATTGCCGAGGAAACACTTGTGGTATATACACCGATTGCCCACAGACTCGGTATTTCCACACTCAAAAACTGTCTTGAAGACCTTGCTTTTAAATATCTGCTTCCTGATGAGTATAAAAAAATAGACGAATATCTTAAAAAACACAAAGAAGAGTTCAGACTCAGACTAAACGAATTCACTCAAAAAATACAAAAACTTCTGTTAAAAGAAGGGCTTAAAGATTTTGAAGTCAAAAGCAGGATAAAACATTATTATTCCATATTTCTTAAAATGCAAAGAAAAGGCATTTCCATTGAGGAAATTTTAGATCTTTTGGCTGTCAGAATAATAGTAAACGAACCTATTGAATGTTATGAAACATTAGGTGTCGTTCATCTTAATTTCAGACCTTTAATTTCAAGGTTTAAAGATTATATCGCCATTCCTAAAGAAAACGGATACCAAACACTTCATACCACGGTTTATGACGGAAACTCTATTATTGAAGTACAGATAAGAACGTTTGATATGGATAAAAACGCGGAATTCGGAATCGCCGCACACTGGAAATATAAACTAAATACCGCCCTTCCGAATATCAAATGGCTGGAAGATATGAAATTTGAAGAAGATATTGAAGATTTTTACGAACTCGCCAAAAACGACCTGTTTAGCGAAGATATTGTAGTGTATTCTCCAAAATTCGACACTTTCACCCTTCCAAGGGGAGCAACGGCACTTGATTTTGCATATATGATTCATACCGATATCGGAAATAAAGCAATTGGCGCATATATTAATAAAGAAAAAGCCACATTACTCACCACGCTAAAAACGGGAGACATTGTAAGAATCGTCACAGGCAACGAAGTAATTCCGAGATGTAGCTGGATTGAATCACTTAAAACAAGTAAAGCGAAATACGAACAGAAAAAACTCTGCCGACAAAAAGAAAAAGAGATAAACAGACGTCTGGCAATCGCTATACTAAAAGGCATCTTCGATATAGACGAAATTAAATTAAAAGCCTTGATTAAAGCCAATTACCTGTGTGACTCAATCAGTAAAATCGTAGAAGATAAAAATTTCTTAAAAGACGTTGTCAAAAGACTTTATAAAACAATGAGAAAAAGAAATATTTTATATTTTAAAAACATAAACCTAAAAGAGTTTGAATTCGGAAACATACGTATTCTGACAAACAAACAGATTAGCGATATCAGTTTTAATTACTGCTGTCATCCGAAATTCGGAGATAAAATTTTAGGCCTTCTGAAGAAAAAAGAAGTTGAAATTCACCACAGATTTTGTAATAATGCCGAAAAGAAAATCGACAAAGCCGTTTTTGTAGAATGGATAAGAAACACTCAAAACAGATACTTTTTAGTTGTAACCCTGCAAAATAAAAAAGGCGAACTTGCAAAATTCGTCAGTTTCCTAAGCAGACTCGGTGTATTTATCCATTCTATCAATCTCGGTAAAGAATCAAACAACTGCAAACTTGAAATAGAATTTGATTCTAAACTTTTCGATAATATAAAACAAAAAATAGCAAATGAATATCATATTATAGAATTCATATCGGCAAAGGACGCGTATAATGGATAATAAAAAACTGAAAACTGAAAATGGAGAACTGAGTATGGAAAAACATCCTAAACTTGAAGAGGCAATGGCTGAAATCCAAAGAGGAAGCAGTGAAATTATCGGAATGGAATATATCGAAAACCTTATAAACAAATATCTTCAAACGGGTGAGAGATTTACAATCAAAGCGGGATTTGACCCTACCGCACCGGATTTGCATTTAGGTCACACGGTATTGCTGCAAAAGCTTAAAACATTTCAAAAATACGGTGCGACAGTACAGTTTCTTATAGGTGATTTTACGGCTCAAATAGGTGATCCGAGCGGTAAAAGCGCTACAAGAAAAATGTTAACGCCCGATGAAGTAGCCAAAAACGCAGAAACATATAAAGAACAGGTATTTAAAATTTTAGACAGGGAAAATACTGAAGTGGTATTTAACTCAAAATGGTTAAACGCGCTCGGAGCTGCAGGGATTGTAGAACTTACAACAACTTATACAGTGGCAAGAATGCTCGAACGTGACGATTTTGAAAAAAGATTCAAAAGCCAAACACCTATCGCAATTAGTGAGTTTATTTATCCGCTGCTTCAAGGATATGACAGCGTTGCACTGAAAAGCGATATAGAAATTGGCGGAACTGACCAGAAATTCAATCTTCTAATGGGAAGACAACTTCAAAAAACATACAACGTCGGAAAAGAACAAAGCGTTATTATGATGCCACTTTTAGTGGGTCTTGACGGAATTAATAAAATGAGTAAATCACTCGGGAACTATATAGGTATTACGGAAGATCCGAATACTATTTTTGCAAAAGTACTTTCAATTTCAGATGAACTTATGTGGGACTGGTATGAACTTCTAAGCGAAAAGTCTTTAAAAGAAATCGAAGAGCTTAAACAAAAAGTAAAAGAGGGAATGAACCCTAAAATAGCTAAAGAAGCTCTTGCAATTGAAATAGTCGACAGATTCCACGGCGAAGGTGCCGGAATAAAAGCAAAAGAGCATTTCGATAAAGTTCATAAACAAGGTCAGATTCCTGATGATATTCCAGAATTTGAACTTGACGAACAAAATATAGTGGATGCTCTCGTAAACACTAAACTTGCATCAAGCAAATCGGAAGCAAGACGCCATATTAAAGGCGGAGCGGTGAGAATAAACCAGGAAAAAATTGATGATCAAAATCTAATATTAAAAAGCGGTGAAGAGTATATTCTTCAAATCGGAAAAAGAAAATTCGCAAAAGTAAAGGTAAAATAATGAAACCTCTAAAAATAGGTAAACATACAATCAAACACCCTATTATACAAGGTGGTATGGGCCTTGGCATAAGCTGGGACAGACTTGCCGGAAGTGTAAGTAAACACGGAGGACTCGGTGTAATCAGTGCAGTTGGAACAGGTTATTACGAAGATAAGAAATATGCAAAAAAACTTGTTGAAGGAAGACCTCTTTTAGAGAGTGAATTTTACAACCGTGACGCACTTTTTAAAATAGTTGAAAACGCGAGAAAAATTTGCAGCGACGCACCGCTTGGATGTAACGTGTTATATGCTATTAACGATTACGGAAGAGTGGTAAAAGACGCATGTGAAGCGGGAGTTGATATAATTATTACTGGTGCCGGACTTCCAATGGATATGCCGGAATATACAAAAGACTTCCCTGATGTGGCACTTGTGCCTATCGTATCAACCGGAAGAGCTTTTAAACTAATCGCTAAAAGATGGGAAAAAAGATACGGTAGAATCCCGGATGCCGTAATTGTTGAAGGTCCTTTAAGCGGTGGTCATCAAGGCTTTAAATACGAAGACTGTCTAAAAGAAGAAAATCAGCTTGAACATCTTATTCCTGATGTAAGAGCCGAAGTTGACAAATGGGATCCGAACATTCCTGTAATCGCCGCAGGTGGTATATGGAGCCATGAAGATATCGTTAAATTTATGGAACTTGGAGCCGACGGAGTACAGCTCGGAACAAGATTCGCACTAACACATGAATGTGATGCAAGTGATGAGTTTAAACAAATTCTTCTTAATGCAAAAAAAGAGGATATCGTACTTATGAAATCACCTGTAGGATATCCGGCCAGAGGAATCAGAACAAAACTCATAGAAAAAGTAGAAAAAAGAGAAGGACCTGTTATTAAATGTATCTCAAACTGTGTTTTCCCTTGTAACAGAGGCGAAGAGGCAAGAAAAGTGGGATACTGTATCGCAGACAGATTAGCGGACGCTTATTTGGGTGATGAGGAACTCGGACTTTATTTCAGCGGTGCTTACGCTTACAAAGCGGATAAACTCCTAAGTGTTGAAGAACTAATGAAAGAGCTGATCGGAGAGTAATGAAAAAATTTATTTTATTACTTTTCGCTTCTTTCTTATTTGCTTCAGTTTGTAATAAATCATCAATAAACTCGGCTTACAAGGATTATTATAAATTTCAGCAACAATATATTTCGGCAATATTAGACAACGATAAACAAAATGAAATAAAAGCATTAAAAGGTCTTGTTGAATGTGGAGAGTTTTTAAAGTTTAACGTCTCCGATTATAAACAAAAACTTTCCAAACTTACAAAAAAACAAAAACTGAAAACTAAAATAAACACTTCAAAAGCCAAACCGGATATAACACCGTCAAATAAACATGAAAAATTTTCAAAATATATAAAAATATATTCTTACAATCCTTTAAAACTGAAAATCCCAAATAACAACATCAGGTTTTTTACAATAAAAACCAAAATTTATAAAAAAATCATAGACCTACCTAATGCCATTATACATAAAGCCATATCCAAAAAATTAAATAACGGAATATATTTAAAAATAGCACAGTTTAATAAAAAAACAGTCAGAATCGTATATTATTCAAAAAACAAATTCACCATAAGATATACACTAAAAAATCATATTTTAACCATCACGGTAAACTCACCGAAAAAACACACAATAAAAAGTGTATTGGCTCAAAAACCAAAAGCCTACAAACCGAAAAGCAAAGTAATCGTAATCGACCCGGGACACGGAGGTAAAGACGCAGGTGGAGTCGGCATTAAAAACAGATATGAAAAAATAGCGGTTTTACAAATTTCAAAATATCTGAAAAATTATTTAACAAAAAAAGGTTATACCGTTTATTTGACAAGAAACAGCGATTATTTTATCCCCCTTAAAAAAAGAACTCATTTCGCAAACCTAAAAAAGGCTGACTTGTTTATATCCATACACTGCAATATAGCACCAAAACACAACCGCAGGATTCACGGAATAGAAACATATTTTCTTTCTCCGACAAGAAACGAAAGAGCCATAGCCGTGGCAAGACTCGAAAATAAAGAAATTAAAGGGCTCAATTACTTGGATCAAAGAGTAATTCTTAATTTTCTCAACAGAGACAGAATGATAGATTCCAACAAACTCGCTATCGACATACAACAAGGAATGCTAAGCTCCCTTAAAACAAAATACAATTATGTAAGGGATAACGGCGTAAGACCTGCACCTTTTTGGGTTCTTGTAGGAACACAAATGCCTGCAATATTAATAGAAACGGGATATTTAACAAATCCAATAGAATCATCAAGACTGTTTACATCAAAATATCAGAGACTGCTCGCCAAAGGAATAGCGGAAGGAATCGAAAACTATTTTAGAAAAAATCCATAAGTAAGTTATGAAGTTGTGAAGATTAGAAAAATTTTAATTTTCTTTGCCACTTCACATATGGCTGGTTGGGTAGGTAAACTACTTATCTGCTTTAATTGATTAGCTCAAAAATATTTTTTTCTTTATTGTAATTATACACTTCGCCCGTTTCTATAATGTAATACCATCCTATCAGATTCAGTTTACCCTCTTGTACTCTTTCTTTTACAAACGGATATGTCATTAGATTATCAAGCTGTTTCACAACATTTAACTGTTCCACTTCCCACTCTCTGAGTTTTGGATCCTGTATATGAATCACCGCTTTTTTTACATCGTCAATTATTTCAAGCCATTTTTTAACCATAGGCAGTTTTTCAAGTTTTTCAGCAGGATAAAAAAGCGCTTTTAATCCGCCGCAGTTGCTATGTCCGCAAACAAGTATATTTTCAACTTCAAGATATTTTACCGCGTATTCAAGAATCGAAGCAGTACATTTATACGTTCCGTCGTTTATTTCAAAAGGCGGTACTATATTTGCAATATTTCTTACTACAAACACTTCCCCCGGCATTGTTTTTGTAATTAAATTCGGAACAATTCTGCTATCACTGCAGCCTACATAAAATGTGTGTGGCTGCTGACCCTCTTTTAATTCCTGAAAAAGATCTTTGTGTGCTTCAAAATCCTCTTTTTTAAAATTCAAAACCCCTTTAAACAGTTTCTCACTCATTATTCATCCTTTCTATTAGCTCTATTATTGCAAAAAATATTTTTTTTACAGAATCGATTTTTACCCTTTCGTTTACGGAATGCGGATTTTCTATCACCGGACCTATCGAAGCCATGGATACATTCGGAAATTTGTTTTTCAATACCGCACACTCAAGACCTGCGTGTATAACTTTATACTCGGTATTCATAATTTCTTTTAAAATTTTTGCAAGTTCGCTCACTTCGGGCTTCCATGCAGGATATTCCCCTTCAAACTCTGTCTTGGCTCCCGCACATTTTTGTTTTATATATTCTTTAACTTCATACAGTTTTTCATTTGAATTGGCGCGAAGACTTAAAATAATATTTTCATTATCCACCATTGCAAAATTTACAGATTTACTGACAACCTGAAACTCAAAATCGTATTCAAGCACACCGTGAGGCAGTTTTTTTAAAAACTCAAGATAATCTTTTGCGATTATTTTAACTTCTTTTCCTTTTTCACTTGCAAAATTAACTTTTGCATAAGCATTGGCTGGAATAGAATTTCTTCTCTCCCCTCCTTTAATAGAACATATATTTTTTACTCTGCCGATCAGTTCCACTATAGCATTCGGAATATCCTTATCTATATCAACACCACTGTGACCTCCCGGAAGATTTTCAATTTTAACATCCGCACAAAATCCTGTAAATTTTTCGTATTCTATAGGATACTCAACTTTTACATCAACGCCTCCCGCACATCCGATATATATATTTTCATCTTCACTGTCGAGGTTTAAAAGATATTTGCTTTTAATATCAAGCTCCAGATTAAAAGCACCGATAAGACCTATTTCCTCATCATTTGTAAACAAAAATTCCAAATTGTCATATTTTTGCATTAAATAAAGCATAATCGCTACACCTATTCCGTTATCAGCACCCAAAGATGAGTTTTCGGCTCTAAGCCATCCGTTTTCTTCTATTATTTTTATATTGGGAGCCTTACCTACGCACACCATGTCATAGTGACTCTGAAATGCCAAAACAGGTTCGTTTTTATAAGCTAAAATATTTCCTGCCTTATCAATTTTATATTGATATCCGCTTTTGTTAACCCACTCAATAATAAAATTTTTAAGTTCCTCGGTATTACCGCTGCAGTGAGGTATTTTTGTAATTTTTTTAAAAATATCCAATACTTCTTTCATCTTTTTCCTTTTTATCTTTTTCTTTTCTTAACTTCTTTCCTTCACAACTTCACAACTTATCCACTTCACCACTTAACTACTTTTTAGATATAATTTAACAAAAAGGCCTTTTATGAAATATTTAAAATTCTTATTAATTATCATACCACTTTTTTTTATCGGTTGTGTTAATAAAAAAGGCGTTTCACTTAAATATTATCCTGAATGTCATGAATATTATGATTATTACGGCGTATATCATGAAAAATGTGACAATAACGTGTATAATTTCGATTCTAAAAAAGACAAAAAAGAACTGCCGCCTGTTTGTCTGGACTGTAACTGATAAATAAATGGATAAGTAGTGAAATTGGTAAGTGGTGAAGGAAATAAAGGGAGAAAATGGATATAAACAAAGTTTTAAAAGAGCGTCAAAAATGGTTTGAATGGAAAAACATAAAACCAATCTATGAAAAAATTGTTCAATGGCAAATAGAAAATAAACAATTAAATGTTAAAAATGTCAAATTAAATGACATAATAGAAATAACTCTTGATGAAAATAAAGAAAAATTAAAAGAAATAGAACAAATAGCTAAAATGCTAAAACCATGGAGAAAAGGCCCTTTTAAAATAAACGACCTCTTTATAGACACTGAATGGAGAAGTTTTATCAAATGGAATATAATCAAACCTCACATAAATCTTGAAAACAAAGATGTTTTAGACGTAGGATGTAACAACGGGTATTATATGTTCAGAATGCTTGAAATGAATCCGAAAAGCATTACGGGATTCGATCCGAGTGCACTTTTCAACCTGCAATTCGAATTTATAAACAATTTTATTAAAAGCGATATCGAATACAAACTCCTTGGAGTCGAGCATATACCTTTTTACGATAAAAAATTCGATACAATCTTCTGCCTTGGTGTTCTTTACCACAGACCCGACCCGATAACTATGCTTAAAGAATTAAAAGCAGGATTAAACCCTGGGGGAGAAGTTATTCTTGATACGTTAATAATTGAAGGTGATGAAGAAATAGCCCTATGCCCTGTCAGATATCAAAAAATGAAAAACGTATATTTTATACCTACATTAAAAGCGCTTTACAATTGGATAGAAAAAGCTAAATTTAAAGACGTTAAATTTATAGGAAAGCGTTATACAGATTTAGAAGAACAACGCAAAACAGACTGGATAGAAGGCGAAAGTTTAAACAATTTCTTAAATGAAGATTTAACGAAAACAGTGGAAGGCTATCCTCCACCTTTAAGAGTTTATTTAAAGCTTAAAAATTAAGCTTCAGCTCCTGCATTCATCATGAAGTAATATACTAACCCTATGAAAGCAAATGTTGTAATAAATGAAGCCGCTAAGATTGTTCCGAATCCCATTTTTTCTCCTTTTTTTTTGAAATATAGTAAAATTATACAAAAAAGGAATTAAATGTCAAAACATTTAACCCATACTGCGGATTTAAGTAAAGAAGAGATATTACAAATCTTCTCATACGCAAAAAATTTCTTGGATTTTAAAAAAAGAGACGACTTAAACGGAAAACTTATTATCAATATATTTTTCGAAAACTCCACAAGAACAAGAAGCAGTTTTGAAATAGCGGCTAAAAGACTGGGAGCCGACGTTGTCAATCTTGATGTTGCAAGAAGTTCGACCAGCAAAGGCGAAACGCTTTTTGACACGGCTGCAAACCTTGACGCAATGGGACCTGACGCAATCATTGTAAGACACAACCGTGCGGGAGTGCCTAAAATTCTTTCAAAATACGTAAAATGCTCTATTATAAACGCAGGAGACGGGGCACATCAGCACCCTACGCAGGGGCTTTTAGATCTTTTTACACTTATGCAGAAATGGGGCAGTTTAGAAGGTAAAAAAATAGCCATTATCGGAGATATAAGAAACTCACGTGTTGCAAACAGCGATATTGAACTTTTTACAAGATTCGGAGCAAAAGTACTGCTTGTAGGGCCTCCTCAGTTTTTACCTCAAACTCATTTCCCTACTACAAACAGTCTAAAAGAAGCCATAGATTTTGCAGATGCCGTAATAAGTCTGAGAACCCAGACTGAAAGACATAAAAATCCGACTTTTTCTTCACTTCAGGATTACGCGCAAAACTTCAAAGTTACCAAAAAATTAATAGGAAACAAAGATATTTTTGTTATGCATCCCGGTCCTGTACATAGAAACATTGACCTTGACGATGAAATAATGGATGATGAAAGATGTCTCGTTTTAGAACAGGTAAAAAACGGTGTAGCTGTCAGAATGGCAATATTAAAACATCTTTTAGGTGATTCGAAATAACATATGATAAAAAATTTAAAGTTCTTTTTAATCGATTTTGACGGAAACAGTTATATTGAGGAAGTTGATAAATTAAAAGAAGTATATTTTTCTTTTCCTTCTTTTTCCAATCATAATTTTAAAAACAATAAAAAATGTAAAATATTAAATAAAAAGCCAATACCTTTTAAGCGATATCAAAATGCGTTTGAATTTATTATCGAAGAAATAAAAAAAGGAAACACATACCTTTTAAATTTAACATTCCCTACAAAGATCGAAACAAACTGCGACTTGTTAGAAATTTTTTCATCATCAAACGCACAGTTTAAGCTCTATTTCAAAAACAAGTTCGTCTGCTTTTCCCCTGAGAGGTTTGTCAAAATACAAAACAACAAAATATCCACATATCCAATGAAAGGGACAATCGACGCTTCAATCCCAAATGCGAAAGAAAAAATACTTTCAAACATTAAAGAAATGGCCGAACATACGATGGTGGTGGATCTTTTAAGAAACGATTTGGGAATTATAGGATACAACGTAAAAGTAAACAAATTCCGATTTATTGATAAAATTAAAGCAGGTGACAAAGAACTGCTGCAAGTAAGCAGTGAAATAGAAGCAACCCTTCCCAACAATTGGCACTATAACTGGCTTGAACTTATAAAACAGATGCTTCCTGCCGGTTCAATTACGGGAACTCCAAAGAAAAAAACCGTAGAAATAATAAAAAAAGCGGAGAATTATGAAAGAGGTTTTTATACGGGAATATTCGGTATTACCGATGAAAAAACCTTTCTTGACAGTGCCGTAATAATAAGATACATAGAAAATCCTAACAACACACCTTCACAACTTCACCACTTATCCACTTCACAAGTTTACAACTACATCTATAAAAGCGGAGGAGGAATTACAATAGACAGTAATATTAAAGACGAATATGATGAATTGATAAAAAAAGTATATATACCTAATTAGCTATTATTTTATTTCTTCCTTCATATTTTGCTTTATAAAGCCTTCTATCGGCAATTTTTACCATTTCCGCAAGTGTTTCGCCTTCATCTGCTATTCCGGCGGAGAAAGAATATTTTATACCATTACAAGGTCTGAGGTTTTTTCTTATCTTATACATTACAATCATAGCTTCTTCTTTTGTAGTATCGGGCATATAAAGCATAAACTCTTCTCCTCCGTATCTAATAAGCAAGTCCGATTTTCTTATTGTGTTTTTAATGGTGTTTACGAAATGTATCAAAATTTCATCACCTATTTGATGTCCATATGTATCATTTATTTTTTTAAAATGATCAATATCAATCATTACGATAGATTTCTTTTCATTTATATTAAAAATATTTTCCAAACTACCTTCTAAAAACATCCTATTATAAGCACCGGTCAAAGGATCAATTTGAAGCTGCCTTTTTACTTTTTTTATATTTTCACAAATCTCTAATAAATTATTAACCCTTAATATCAGCTCTTCTTTTAAAAAAGGTTTGCCTAAAAAATCATTTGCTCCCAATTTAAGAGTTTTCAAAAATTTATCTGTTTGTGTATCTGAAGACAACACAATTACAGGTAGTTCAGTCATATTATATTTTTCACGCACAGCCAAAAGAAGTTCTTGGCCGTCCATTTTCGGCATAATTAAATCTGTAAGAATCAAATCTATACTGTTTGTTTTAAGTTTTTCAAGCGCTTCTAACCCGTCTTGTGCTTGGATGACGTTTATATTGATTTTATTTAATATACGTTTTTCTAAATCTAAAATATTTTTATCTTTGTCCACTATTAAAACTTTAACTTGTCTGTTTCTATATAAATGTTTTATAAATCTTATCAGATAATCTATAGTATGAAAATCATCTTTTACGATAAAATCTATTACTTTTTCTTCTAAATCAGAATTAATAAATTCTTTTTCAAACTGAGTCATAACAATTATATTTGAAGAAAACTTTAAAATATATTTAATATGTTCAGCATTTATAGAGTCCGGAAGCAAATAATCACATAAAAAAAGATCGTATTCTTGAAGGTTTTGTAACTTTTTCAATTCTTCAAAGTTTTTTACAATATCGCATCTTGCAAAAACAAGATATTTATCAATATTTTTTTTTAAGAGTTTCCTGTAGATTTCACTATCTTCTACAATTAAAATTTTCATAAAACCCCCTTTTAAACGGATTATTATATCACAAAAAGAAAAAGGGGGAGAAAATTTTGAAAAATTAGCAAGAGTATGAAGTTATAAATTCATACGGATGCGGTCTTCCTTCAACAGGGATAATTTCTGTTTCGTATTTGTAATCGATGTATGTTTTGATAAATTCATCTGTTAATACAGGTTTTAGGAAGCTGTTTGGATCTTTTAATTCATCTTCAACAGCATAAATAGCTTCTCTGAGTGTAGCAGGAAGCGTTCTGATTCCTCTTTCTTTAATTTCATCAAGAGTAAGTTCGAAAAGATCTTCGTTTAACGGTTCTTTAGCCGCTTCATAAATTTCAAGGTTGTTTTTAATTCCGTCAAGCCCTGCAAGTAGCATTACAGTAAACGCTAAATAAGGGTTTGCAGTTGAATCAGGGAATCTGAACTCAGTTCTTACAGATTTTTCACCCGCACCGAACGGAATTCTACAGCTTGCACTTCTGTTTTTAGCGCTGTATGCTAAAATGTTTGGAGCTTCAAATCCTGGCT